>JBJONS010000347.1:0-9714 GCA_046051725.1 Pseudomonadota bacterium
GCCCCGCCGCAGTGGGGTGGCAGGCGTCGTAAAAGACGTCCCCGCCGATGTGCCCGCCGGCTTGAAAGCTGCCCGCCACGTCGCAAGCCGCCGCGCCGTGCGCGGCCGCCACCTCGAGCAGGTCGGCCCGCATGCGGTGGTTGCTGCGGTGGGGCCGGGGATCGAGCCGCTCGGCGTGCAGCAGGGCCTTCACGCCGTTGGCGCGGTCGCCGCGGGCGAGCAGGACCTCGCCGAGCGCGAACCAGTCGGGGCCGGTCAGCGCGGCCTCATCGGCGAGCCGCGCGCGCAGGCGGTCGGGGGGCAGGGCGGTCCAGGCGTCCCACCGGGCCTGCTCGCCGGGGCCGACCGGCGGGCGCGCGGTGGGTCGACCGTCGAGGTTGGCCTTGTGCAGCAGGTTGTCAGCGACGGTGCTGAGCAAGAGCGGCACGCCGGCGGCCCGGGCCCGCGCGGCCATCTCGACCAGGGCCTCGCGGTGGAGCAGCTCGACCAGCGCGCGCTCGTCGGGCTCGATGCTGCCCTCGAGGCGCTGGGCCCGGTGCGCGGCCCCCGGCGGGGCGGCGCCGCGGTTGAGGCTCGGGATCACGCCGCGCGCGAGCGCCCGGTAGATGTGCAGGCCCCACAGGCGGCGGCGGGTGAGCTCGACCCGCGCCGACCAGCCCGGCACGGTCATCTTGAGGCCGAGGATCTCGAGGAACTCGTTGTCGCCGCTGTAGACGACCACGAGGTCGACCGGACCTTGGCGCAGCAGCTGCTCGAGCTTGAGCGCGACGTGGCGGTTGGCGATCCCGCCCTGCCCGGCGTTGATCACCTCGACTGGTCGGTCGGTGGCCGCCGACAGCGCCCGCTCGATCTGTGCGGCGAAGGCGTGGAAGGGGCCGATGCGGTCGCCCTCGGCGGTCGAGCCGCCCAGCACGACCACCCGCAGGCCGGGGGCCTCGACCGGGGTGGCCCGCCGCCAGCGGCCCCAGCGCTGCAGGTCGCTCGCGCGCGAGAGCGGCTGCTGGACGGTGGCCTCGACCAGCTCGAGGGACTGGTAGGCGAGGGGAGACTCGACCCGATCGCCGGCGACCCCGCCCCACAGGCGGAGGCCGAGCTCGGTCAGGCCGAAGGTGAGGCCGGCGATGAGCGCGCCGAGCATCGAGCGGGTGGCGAGGGAGGAGGGCATGCGCGCGGGATACCGCGGCAGAGACGCCGGGCAAGGCGCGTCAGGCGACCCTGCAGCCGCCTGCGCGCCGGCGGGCCCTCGGGGGCAGAGCGACGCGGTGATGGGCACAGTGAGGAAACTGCGCCGCGCGCCCTTGCCGCCCGCCCAAGGACCGCATAGTCGTGGGGGCCGGCCGCGGAGACCATCCGCAGCGCGACCAGAGCCCCCCTCGGGCCGCGGTCAACACCCTGTGCGGGGTGGAGCAGTCCGGTAGCTCGTCGGGCTCATAACCCGAAGGTCGTCGGTTCAAATCCGGCCCCCGCATCCATCTGTCCCAGGCTCACCCCTCGGACCTCGACCTCTCCGCGCCTCGGACCTGCCCGGTCTGGGGCGCGGTTTGTTTTGGCGGTCGGGGCGCGCCCGCCGCCGGGCCCCCCCGCGGGGGCGCCCGCCCGCGGCTG
Organism: Pseudomonadota bacterium; assembly: GCA_046051725.1. Lineage (GTDB taxonomy): Bacteria > Myxococcota_A > UBA796 > UBA796 > UBA2385 > JAEUKK01. The sequence continues at coordinate 1,606 of JBJONS010000347.1, forward strand.
TGCTAGGTGGGCCGCCCCGCGCCGCCCGGAGCCCCACATGGCCCCCCACCCCACTGACCGCGACCCCCGCCCCGCTGCCCCTGCGGCCTCCCGCCGCGCCGTGCTGCAGTGGGGCGCCGCGCTGGCCGCCGCCGCCTGCGCGCCCAAGGGCGACGAGGGCGGTGGGGACGCCGCCGGTGACGACACGGGCGGCGGGGACACCGGCGCCGCGCCGACCCCGACGCGGGCCCCCGAGCCGCCCCGCTGGGCGCCCCCGGGGCCGGCCGACGACGCGGCCTTCCCCTGGGGTGTGCAGACCGGGGATGCCCTGCCCGACGCTGTGATCGTGCGGGTCCGCGCCCTGCAGATGCCGCTGCGGGTCGAGGTGGTGCGGGCCGAGGGCGGCGGCTGGGTGGCCGATCAGCAGCACGAGGACCTCTGGCCGCCCGAGGGCGCCGAGTCGATCCGGCTCGAGCTGACCGGCCTGCACCCCGACACGGCCTACTGCCTCGCCGCGCAGGACGCCGAGGGCCGCTGGTCGCGGTCCACCCGGCTCCGCACCGCCCTGGCCGACGGCGCCGCGCGCGTGCTGACGCTGGGCGCCACGAGCTGCCTCGGCGGCAACGAGCCCTGGCGCTCGCTCTCGGTGGCCGCCAGCGAGGACCTCGACGCCTTCTTTTTGCTCGGCGACACCGTCTATGCCGATGGCTCGCGCACGATCGAGGACTACCGCTTGTTTTGGCGCGCCGCGATGCGCACCGAGGGCTTGCGCGCGCTCACCGGCTCTACCAGCGTGGTCGCGACCTGGGACGACCATGAGGTCGACAACAACTGGTCCCGGGCCACCCTCGCGGATGGGCAGTTCGCCGACGCCCGCTTCGCCTTCGCCGAGGCCCTGCCGCAGCGCGAGGGCCCCGGCGGCACCGGCATCTGGCGCCAGCTGCGCTGGGGCGACACCGCCGAGCTCTTCGTGCTCGACTGCCGCGGCGAGCGCGAAGACGGGCGCTATGTGTCCGACGAGCAGCTCGCCTGGCTCGAGGGCGCCCTCGCCGCCAGCACCGCGCGGTTCAAGCTCATCCTCAACAGCGTGCCGATCACCGATCTGACCGCGATGTTCGGGGTGGCGGCCGCCGACGACCGCTGGCAGGGCTACCCCGCCCAGCGCGAGCGGATCCTCCGCTTCATCGACGAGCAGCCGATCCCCGGCGTGCTGTGGATCACCGGCGACGTGCACTTCCCGGCCATCTGCTCGGTCTCGCCCCCCGGCGCTCCCGGCGCGGCGCAGACTGAGGTCTTCACGGGCCCCGGCGGCAGCTTCCTGAACCTCGCCGCCGACCTGTTCGTGGGGGATCCGCAGTACCCCTATGTGGGCTACGCCTGGAACTGGTGCCGGCTGCGCCTCGACCCCGGGACCGGCGTGGTGGACGTCACCTTCGTCGATGATGACGGCGGCGTGCTGCACAGCGCCAGCCTCACGCTCTGAGCATGGGCGCCGCTGGCCGCACCCCCGCAGGCGCCGCGGACGACGCCGCCCTCGGGCAGGTCCTCCGCCGCGCCGACCGCGCGCTGCGGGCGCTCGGCGCCGCCGACCCCGCTCCCCCGCGGGCCGAGCGCGCCCTGGCCGAGGCCCTCGAGGCCCTGGTCGCCGCCGCGCCCGCCGCTGCTGCCTGGGCCGCGCGCCTCCGCGCCCGCGCCGCCGATCGGCGGGCCGCCTTGGCCGCGGGCCTGCGGGCCGGCTGCGCCGAGGCCGGGCTCCCCTTGCGGGTGGTGACCACCGCTCCGCTCGAGCTCCGGATCAGCCCGCTGGCGGTCGTCTTCGACGAGGACCTCGAAGAGGCCACGCTGCAATTCGCCCGCGAGACCCTGGCCCGCGTGCCCGCCGAGGCCGGGGCCGTGCTGGCCGCCCACGCCGCGGCGGTCGCCGCCCTCGACGGGTCGGGTTGGGACCCGGCGGCCCGCTTCGAGCAGCTCCGCGCCGCCTGGCAGGCCCGCGGCGGCGGCTGGCAGGACCTCTGCGCCACACTGCCCCCGCCGGTCCCGCCGACCGTTGACCCGGCTGGGCCCCCGGCGGGCGGGGCGGCGCCGGTGGATGGGGTGTGGGCGGTGCCCCTGCGGGCCCAGCTCGCCTGGGATCTCTGGCGGCTGCGCCGGGACCGCGCGCTCTGCAGCGGCGGCCTGCGCCTCTGCCTCGCCCCGGCCACCGGCGGGGCGGTCCAACACAAAGACGTCGTGCTGATGCTCGAAGATGACGAGGGGAGGGGGCAGTGGCACCGCTCCTTCACCTTCGCGCCGGAGGAGCCATGAGCCGCCGCCACCCGCCGCCTCCCATCGACAAGGCCCTCGCGGCCCACATCCTCGCGCGCATGGGCGAGGTCGGCCAGCCGCCCGAGCGGGGCATCGACCTGGTCAACGTCGGCAACACCGTGGTGCTCGATGTGCTCGACGAGGAGTACCTGCGGCCGATCGCCGAAGAGGGCCGCGGCAGCAGCTTCAAGCTCGTGCAGGCCCACTATGGCGGCGGCAAGACCCACTTCTTGCACTGCGTGCGCGAGCGGGCCTGGCGCCGCGGCCTGGCGGTCGCGCTGGTCGGCCTCTCGCCCGAGGAGTGCCCGCTGGACGACCCCCTGCGGGTCTGGCTCGCGCTCGGCCGGGCGCTGAGCCTCGCCCCGGCGGGGGCAGCGGCGCCGGTGCGGGGCCTCGACCAGGCGGTGCGGGCGCGGACCCTCGCCCTGGTCGCGGCGGAGGGCGAGGCGGCCACCCGGGCCCGGCTGCGCGCCTTGGCCCGCGCGCCGTCCGAGGCCCCGCCGGTGCGCGCCGCGCTGGTCGCCCTCGCAGAGGCCGTGCTCGACGCCGATCTCGGCAAAGAAGAGCGGGCCGCCGCCTGGCTGCGCGGGGAAGAGCTGACCCCGGCCGAGCTGCGCCCGCTCGGGGTGCGCGAGCTGCCGAGCCGGGCCGCCGCGCCGCGCTACCTCCGCGCGCTCTGCCAAGCGCTGCCGGCGCTGGGGGTGCCCGGTCTGCTGCTCGGCTTTGACGAGCTGGACCGCAACCTCAGCCTGACCGAGCGGCGGCGGGCCGCGGTGGCCGATCAGCTGCGCCAGCTCGTGGATCTGTGCGGTCAGGCGCTGGTGCCCGGCCTCATCGTCATCCACGCCGCGCCGCCCGAGTTTTTGCGCCTCGTGGTGCAGGAGTACCCGGCCCTGCAGCAGCGGCTCGAGGCGCCCCGCCCGCTGAGCGCCCGCAGCCCGCAGTCGCCGCTCATCGATCTCGAGCGGCTCGATCTCACGCCCAAAGAGCTGCTGGTCCAGATCGGCCTGCGGCTGCTGCAGGTCTTCTGCGCGGCCCGGGGCGCCCAGCTCGACCCGGCCTTGCAAGAAGAGAACCTGCGGGCGCTGGCCGACGAGCTGTTGGCCGGCAGTTTTGAGCTCGCCCACCGCCGGGCCTTCGTCAAAGCGGCCATCGACCTGTTCTTTGACCAGGTCGAGCGCGAGCAGCTCGTCGACCCCGACGGCATTCGCAAGCTCGGCGGCGAGGGCGGGCGTCTGGTCGTGCTGCCCGGCGCCCCCGACCCCTTCGAGCGGCTCTGAGCGTGGGCCCGGGCCAGCGCCTCGTGCACCCGGCGCACGGGCCGGGCGTGGTGCTGCGCGTGCTCGATGGGGGCGCCCGGCTGCTGGTGGCCTTCCCCTCCCGCAACAACGTGCCCTGGCTCGTGCGCGCCGCCGAGCTGCCCGAGGCCCCGCCGGTGGCGCCGCCCGCCCCGGCGTCCGACGCGCTGGAGCCCGCCGCGGCCCGCGCCGCGCTAGAGGCCCTGCGGCTCGGCGTCGTGCCGCGGTCGGGTCTAGGCGCCCTCACCGTGGGGCGCGAGGCCGAGCGGGCCCGGATCGGCGCCCTGCTCGACGCCGGCCGCGGCGCGCTGGCGGTGCTCGGGCCCTATGGCGCAGGCAAGAGCCAGCTGCTCGAGATCGCCCGCGCCGACGCCATCGCGCGCGGCTGGGCGGTCGCCGGCCTGAGCTTTGACGCCATCGAGCGGCCGCCGACCCACCCGCTGCGCCTCTATGCCGCGCTGATGGCTGATCTGCGCGTCCCGGGCAGCGCCGAGCCCGGCCTGCTGCCCCTGCTGCGCCAGCTCGGGCCGCGCCCCGCGCTGCTCGGCGGACCGCTGACCCACCGCTGGCTCAGCGCGGCGCTGTGGGCCACCTGCCGGGCCGAGGGGGCGCTGCCCCGCCCCGAGGCGGCGCGCGGCGCCGAGGGCGCCGAGGCCACGCTGGCCGAGGACCTGCGCGACTTCGTCGAGGCGCGCAGCCACCACGACCCCGGCGCGCTGGCCGCCCGCCTGCACCGCGCCGGCTACCGCGGCCCGCGGCCGCTCGGGCTGCCCGACTACCGCACCTTCGGGCAGATCATGGCCCACCTGCTCTCGGGCCTCGCCGCCTGGTGCCGAGAGGCCGGGCACCACGGCCTGCTGCTGCTGCTCGACGAGGCCGAGTCCGCCGCGCGCCTGCCGCCGCTCGCCCGGGCCTTCGCCGCCGATGTGCTCCGCTACCTCGCGCTGGCCGCGCTCCCCGCCGAGGCGCTGCCCTTCTCCGCCGCCGCGCTGCGGGCTGGCGGCCACCCGGCCCACCAAGCGGTGCCGGCCTGCGCCACGCCGGACCCTCCGCTGGCGCTGATCGCGGCGAGCACGCCCGACCCCGGGGTCGAAGAGGCCCTCGCCCACGCCATCCCCGAAGATCGCTGGCTGCGGCTGCCCCTGCTCGGGCCCCGGCACCTGCCGCAGCTCGCCGCGCGGGTGGCGGCGCTGGTGGCCGCGGCGCGCCCGGGGCCGCCGCCGCCGCCGGGGCTCGAGGCGGCGCTGACCCAGGCCGTGCTGCGGGCGACCGCGGCGGGTCAGGTCCAGACCCCGCGGGAGGCGGCGCGGCTGTTGGTCGAAGCGTGGGATCTGTGGCGCTGGCGCCCCGCGCTGCTGCCCCGGGCGCTCGGCTTGCCCCCCGGCGCGCTCGACGCCGATCCGGTGACGGGCGGCTGAAGGCGCGGCTGTTCAGGTGCCTCTGGGCCCCGCCTCAGGCAGACTGGGGGCCTCCGAGGTCCCCGTGCGCCCGCTCCCCACCCTGCCTTGGCTCGCTCCGCTGCTGCTCTCCGCGGTCGCTCTGGCCGGCGCGGGCTGCGGGTGGGTGTCGAAGGCCGATCTCGAGGCCCGCCTCGATCTCGACGGGGATGGCCTCCCCCGGCCCGACGACTGCGACGACGACGACCCCTCGATCCAGGTGCCCTGGTTCTACGTGGACGCCGACGCTGACGAGTTCGGCGACGAGAGCGCCGCGCTGGTCCCGGCCTGCGCGGTCCGCGTCGGCCTCGCCACGGTGGGCGGCGACTGCGACGACACCGACGACGAGGCGCGGCCCGGCGCCCAAGAGGTGTGCAACGAACGCGATGATGACTGCGACGGCGATCTCGACGAAGAGGCCATCGACGAGCTGACCATCGCGCTCGACGCCGACGGCGACGGCTTTGGCGACCCCGACACCGCGCTGCCCTCGTGCACGCTGCTGCCCGGCTTCGTCGCGAACGCCGAGGACTGCGACGACCGGGACCCCGAGGTGGGCGGCGTGCGGCGCTGGTTCGAGGACGGCGACGGCGACGGCTACGGCCGGCCCGGAAGCCTCGCCGCGGCCGACTCCTGCGTCGCGCCGCCCGGCCGCGCGAGCCGGGGCGGCGATTGCGACGACGACGACCCTGAGGTCAACCCCGGCGTGGTCGAGCGCTGCGACGCCAGCGACGCCGACGAGGACTGCGACGGCCTCGTCGACGACGACGACCCCGACGTGACGGGCCTGCTGACCTACTACCTCGACGAAGATCTCGACGGGCTCGGCGATCCGCGCAACTCGCGCCTCGCCTGCGACACCGACCTGCACACCGTCGACAACGCCGACGACTGTGACGACAGCAACCCCTTCGTCGGCGACGACCCCTGCCCGTGGGTCGGCGTCGCGGCGGGCGGGCAGGCGAGCTGCGCGCTGCGGGCCGACGCCCGGGTGCGCTGCTGGGGCACCGGCCGGGTGGTCGACGACGCCCCGCCCGAGCTGCGCTTCTCGAGCGTGTCGGTCGGTGATGATCACGCCTGCGGCGTCACCCTCGACGGGCTGATGCGCTGCTGGGGCGACACCAGCGGGCGGGCGCCCACCGTGCCGGTGCCGGCCTCGGGGGTCGACGCCGAGGCGGCGCGGACCTGCGCGACGACGCCGACGCCGTCGGGGGCGCTCAGCTGCTGGTCGAACGGTGAAGAGCACCAGCTGCGCCTCGCCGGGGGCCCGCTGGCGACGCCCGCCGTCGGCGACGACCATGGCTGCGCCCTCGCCGAAGAGGGCGTGCGCTGCGCCGGGGACTGCGATGGCGAGCACTGCGCCCCCCGCGACGGCAGCTACGCGGTGCTGGCCGCCGGCGAGCGCTTCACCTGCGCGCTGACCCAAGAGGCGGGGCTGCGCTGCTGGGGCGAGGTGGACAGCAGCCTCAACGGCGCCGCCGAGGCGGTCGCCATCTCTGCCTATGGCCGCCAGCTCTGCATGCTCGACGCCAGCGGCGACGCGTCCTGCCGATCGGCCGACGACGGGCTCGAGGTCGCGGCCCTCACCGGGGCGTGGGTGGCCCTGGCCGCCGGGCGCGCCCATGGCTGCGGGCTCACCGCCCTCGGCGCGCTCTCGTGCTGGGGAAGCGACGCCCAGGGCGCGGCCAGCCCCCCGCTGCGCTGAGCCGGCCGGGGCCGCTCACCAGAGCCAGACGAGCGCCCCGCCCAGGCCAGCGGTGATGGCCGCGGCGCTGTAGGCGCCGGTCATCAGGGCGTTGTTGCGCACCCGCAGGGCGCGCAGGTCTTGGTCGTCGACCGGGTCGCTGAGATCCGAGAACTGCGCCTCGGTCACCAGCCCGCCGGCCCAGAGCCCGCCGGCGGCGAGGCCGGCGACCCCGGCCGAGACCCCGAGCACCAGCCGGCGCCGCTTGCGCTGGGCGAGCTCGAGCGGCAGCGGCCCGAAGGCCGGGGTGGGTTCGCCCGGCATGACGAAGACGGTGCGCTCGAGGCCACCCTCGGGCCCAAAAGTCTGGATGATGGCCGAGAGCCCGACGGCGCGCAGGCCGTTGTCGGCGCCGTCCACCGCCGCCATGCCGCCGACCGGCGGGATGACCGGCTCGAGCGCCCGGCCGGCCTCGGGATCTTCGACCGCGGCGTCATAGAGCTGGGTCAGCGGGTGGCCGGCGGGGGCGACCGTGGCGGGGATGAGGTGGCCCGGATCGAGGCGGCGGGCGGCGTGAAACTCGGCCCGCACCTGCTTCTCGTCGCCCTGCGTAAACGCGGCCATCGCCATCATGCGGTGGAACTCGGCGGCCACCGGCAGCGTCACCCGCTCTTGTAGGCAGGGGAGGCCGTCGAGGGCCTCTTGCCGGGCGCGGGTCAAGCCGGGCAGATCCATGGCCGCGAAGGCGCGCTCTCCGGCCCGGGCGTGCGCCTCGAAGTCGTCGAGCAGGGTCGGCCCCGGGCAGGGCGCGGCCGCGGCCTGCCCGGCGACCAGCAGCGGGAGGAGCAGCGGGAGGGTCAGCGCGGCGAGCACTTTTGGAAGCTCCGATCGCAGCGCATCCGCAGCCGCTGCTGGGGGCGGACCTCGACCTCGGCGACCACCACCCGGGGCTGCTCGGGGCCGAAGCTGGCCCGGACCGTGTAGATCCCCGCGGGCAGCTCACCGGGGCCAAAGACCGCGCCGCTGCGGTCCTCGAGCTCGGGATCGAGCACCGCGCCGTCGAAGCTGATGAACCCGGTCGGGCGGAGCGGGAGGGGATCGGGCGCAGGCGCAGGGGAGGGGAGGACCTTGGGAGAGGGGGCCGGGGAGGGCGCAGGCGCGCTCGGCTCGTCGACGGGAGAGGTGGGCTGCTCGACGGGCCCAGGCCGGCCACCGGGAGGGGGCGTCGCGCCCGCGTCCGGGCCCGGCGCGTCGGGGGCGGGCTCCAGCGGAGCCGGGGCCACCGCGCCGGGCGGGGGCGCGGCGGGGCTGGGCTCGCCCGCCGCGGCGCCAGCCGCGGTGGAGGGCGCGGGGCGCGGACGGGGGCGCTTGGGTGCGGGGGCGGGCTCGGGTGGGGCCGGGGCGACCG
>JBJONS010000348.1:0-3565 GCA_046051725.1 Pseudomonadota bacterium
GACGCCACGGCGAGCCTCAGCATCGCTGACGCCGCGGGCACCGCGGTCGCTGGCTCGACCAGCTTCAGCGCCGACGGCCTGACCGCCATCTTCACCCCCGACGCGGGCTTCGCTCCCTCCACCGCCTACACCGTGAACATCTCGGTGTGCGACGGCGGCACCAACAGCTCGGCTGGCTTCACCACCAGCGCGCTCGTCGGGCCCGTCACCGTCGACCTCTCGGGCACCACCTACGTGGTCAACCTCGCCGAGTCCCGCTTCGTGCAGCCCGCCGGCGTCGCCGACCTGCTGCTCGGCTCGCTCGAGAACAACATCCTGGTGGGCGTGCGCAGCGCGACCGACACCAGCATCGAGATGATCGGCGCCATCGACGACGCAGGCAGCGGCGCGCAGGACTACTGCACCCCGTCCATCCCGTTCCCGACCGCCACCTTCAACAACCCGGCCTTCCAGGTCGGCCCTGCTGACACCACGCTGAACGTGGCCGGCGTGTCGATCACCATCAACGGCCTGAGCATCAGCGGCGCCTTCGCCGCCGACGGCAGCTACTTCGGTGGCGGCCGCCTCGAGGGCCAGCTCGACGCCCGGACCCTCGCCCCCCTGCTCGGCGACCTGCTCGGCGTGACCGACCCCGACGAGGTCTGCGGCCTCCTGATCGGCTTCGGCGTGACCTGCGGCGCCTGTGACAGCGACGGCGCGGCCTACTGCGTCGACGTCCTCGCCGACCAGATCACCGCCACCGCCCAGGGCGCCGAGCTCGTCTGCGTTGACGAGTCCGACTGCCACCCCGAGTGCGCGTCGAGCACCTGCGACGACACCTCCGCTGGCGAGTGCTGAGCTGCGGCTGATCCGGCGCTCCGCTTCGGCGGGCGCTGAACCCGAGGGGGTCCCGTCTGGGGCCCCCTCGCGGCTTTTGGGGCACCGGTTGGAGGGGGAGGGCGCGGCGGCCCCGGGATAGCAGGCCGTCGGAGGCGCCATGACCATCCCCGCTGAGGGCACCGCTGTCACCGCCGTCGCCCTCGACGGCTCCTTCGACGCGGGCAAGGCCGCCGCCCAGCTGCCCTGGCAAGAGCTGCGCCGCTACCCCTACGGCACCTTGCTCGAGCTGCGGCCCGGCGAGCAGCTGATGCTTTTTGACTTCGGCGCGGTCGCGCACGTGGGCAAGAACGCGGCCGACGTCGAGACCCTCCGCATGATCGAGGCGGTCACCTCGTGCAAGGTGCTCTACCGCACCGCCGAGACCTACACGCTGGTGCAGGCGCCCGAGGGCGTGAACACCCCGCCCCGGGTCGACTGGGACCGCATCGCGCTGCCCGACGACCGCCCCGACCTCGTGACCGCCGCCTGCTTGCTGCTGGCCCAGAGCGCGGCGCTCGAGCGCTTTGAGCACGCCGCTGACCGCCTGGTCGAAGAGACCCTGCTGCTCGCGCAAGAGCTCAAGGCCAAGGGCCGCCCGCCCAGCCGCTCGTCGGCGCTGATGCGCAAGATCGGCAGCATCACCAGCGAGCGGCTGCTGATGACCAGCTGGTTCTACTTGGTCGACCGGCCCGAAGAGACCTGGCGCGACCAAAAGGTGGCCGACCTCTACGAGGCGCTGTTTCACAACCTCGAGATGCCGCGGCGGCACGAGGCCTTGCTGCACAAGCTGCGCGCGGTCGAGGACGCCACCGAGATCTTCATCGACCTCGGCCACGGCCGCCAGAGCACCCAGCTCGAGTGGGCGGTCGTGCTGCTCATCGTGTTCGAGATCTTGCTCTCGCTGTGGGAGCACTTCTTCAGCGCCGCTGCCTGAGGCCCGGCCCGCCCGGGGGCGGCGCCAGGGTGATAGGCTCGCCGGACCTCCGGTTGAGGCCGCTTTTGTCTGCTCCGCCGCGCGCCACCATCCTCTCGACGGTCCAGCAGGTGGCGCTGGTGGTCGTGTCATGCCTCGGCTCCGCGTCCGCGCACGGCGGCGCGCTCGCGGCCTGGCTGCTCTGGCAGCAGCTCACGGTCCCGCTCGACACGCCCGGCGAAGAGACCGACAATGACGGCCCCATCGGTGATGGCGGGGGTGAGGTGCGCGCCGCGGATCCGGCCGCCGCCGAGGCCGCCGCCGCGCTGCAGCAGCCCGAAGGGCCGGTCTCGATCAGCCTCTATGTGCCGCCGGCCGCCGCTCCGGTGCCCGAGGCCGCCCCGGCCGATGCCCCGGTGCCCGAGGCGCCGCCGACAGAGGCCGAGCCGGTCGCGGCCGAGGCCCCGCGCAGCAAGGCGAAAGCCAAGGCGAAGGCGAAGGCCAAGGCGTCCGCCGGCGGCGAGCGCGCCCCGGCGGGCGGCGAAGAGGGCGGCACCGGCAATGCCGCCCACGACGGTGTGCCCGGCCAGGGCCCCAAGGGCGCCAAGAAGCCCTGCGAGCCCACCGACGAGGTGGTGCAGCTCTCGGACGACAAGTGGCGGGTCGAGCGCGACCTCATCGACTGGTACGCGAGCCACCTGCGCGACCTCGAGAAGCAGGTCGGCGTGTCGCTGCACAAGGGCGGCAACGGCGCGCGCGACGGCGCGAAGCTCTACCTGCCGAAGTGCTCGGTGCTGCGCCAGGGCGGCCTCAAGAACGGCGACATCGTGCACACCGTCAACGGCGAGAAGGTGACCAACGTGCCCCAGGCCTTCGCCGCCTACATGAAGGTGCGCAAGGCCGACACCATCAAGGTCGAGCTGACCCGCAAAGACGGCAGCCAGCGCACCCACATCTACAAGCTCAAGTGAGGCGACGGCGGGCGCGCCCCGCCGCTGCTCCCCACCGGCCCCGACCGGGCCCGGCCCGACCCCTCCTCTGCGAGCCGCCGCACCATGGACTCCTTCTTTCAAGACTTCGGCCTAGAGCACCTGCTGGTGCTCTTCATGCTCGCCATCTCTGTGCTGCTGCTCGCCCTGACCTTTGAGCGCCTGGCGACCTTCGCCTGGGTCCGCCTCTCGCTGGGCAAGGGGCGCGGCGTCATCGAGGCCGCGCGGACCGCCGACCTCGCCGCCGCCCGCGCCCAGGCCGAGGGCCTGCGCCAGCCGCTCAAGTCGGTGTTCTGCGCCGGGCTCGACCGGGCCACCGGCGCGGTGCGGGGCGAGCCCGCCCGGGCGATGGCGCGCGAGAACAAGCGGGTGGGCGGCCTTCTCAAGGCCCGCACCTGGATCTTGGCCACCGCCGGCGCGCTGATGCCCTTTGTCGGCCTCTTCGGCACCGTCATCGGCGTCATGCACAGCTTCGAGGCCATCGGCGAGTCGGGCCAGGGCGGCTTTGCGGTCGTGTCGGTCGGCATCTCGCAGGCCCTCATCGCCACCGCGGTCGGCATCGCCGTCGCCCTCGAGGCGGTCTTCCTCTTCAACGTGCTCAACAGCATGTCGGGCAAGCTCAGCCGAGAGCTCGCGCTGCTGGTCGACGAGCTGCTCGAGCTCATCGAGGTCCACCGCACCCACGGGCAGCGCTAAAGGAGTCCGACCATGCAGGCCGCGCCCACCGGTGGGGATCCGCTTGACGATGACGATGACGGCGGGATCTTCGCCGAGATCAACATCACGCCGCTGACCGATGTGTTCA
>JBJONS010000349.1:0-8833 GCA_046051725.1 Pseudomonadota bacterium
CTCGGCGAGCACGACGCCGTCTGCGCCATGACCGACGACCTCGGCCACTTCGCGCCGCCCGACGAGGACCCCGCCGCGCTCGACGCCTACCTCGACCTGCTGCGGGTCCGCGTCCGCGCCCTCTGCGCGCTCGGCCGCCCCGCCGAGGCCGAGCCCCTGCTCGACCGCCTGCCACCCACGCTCGGCCGCGGCCGCCCGGCCCGGGGCCTCGTCGAGGCCGCCCGCGGGCTCGTGGTCTACAAGCTCGGCCGCCTGCGCGAGGCGGCGAAGATCTACGAGGCGGTGGCCGGCGACGACGCGGGCCTGCCCCTGCCCTTGCGGGCGCAGCTCGTCAACAACGCCGCGGTGATCAGCTACCAGTGCGGCGACCGCGGCTCGGCCATCGCCCGCTGGGAGGCCGCGCTGCTGCGCTTTGAGCGCCTCGGCGACGCCCGCGAGCAGGCGCGGGTGCGCAGCAACCTCTGCCTCGCCTACACCGAGTCGGGGCGCTGGGAGCGGGCCCGCGCCGCCGGCGAGGCCGCCCACGCCGCGGCCAAAACCCTGCCGGACTGGGGCATCGCGGCCACCGCCGCCGGGAACCTCGGCGACCTGTGCGCCGCCCAAGCCCAGGCCGCCCAGGCCCACGCCTGGTACGAGCTGACCGCCCAGATCGCCGACCAGCACGGCCTCGACGGCGAGCGGGTCGAGCTGGCCCGCCGCCGGGCCGAGCTCGCGGTGCAGACCCACGACCCGCAGGCCGCCGCCCTGTGCGCCACGGCGATGGACCTCGCGAACCAAGCGGGGGAGGAGGTCGAGGCCGCGCTCAGCCGCGCGCTCGGGCTGCTCTGCCGCGCGCGGGAGGAGGGCGCGGGCCGCGGCCGGGCCCTCCTTGATGAGATTGACGCCATCATCGAGCACCTCAGCGGAGCGGGTCACCCCACCGTGCTGGCGCGGGCCCGCCTCATCGGCGCCGAGGCCCTGCTCGCGGTCGGCCTGCACGACCAAGCGGCGCGGGCGATCGAGGCGGCGGGGGCCTGGGCCACCGAGTCGGGCCACCAGCCGCTGAAGCTGCAGACCGAAAAGCTCCGCCAGATCGCCAAGAAGGTCTCGCGCCAGGACAGCCGCTCGGCGCGTTTTGAGCGGGCGATGACCCTGACCGCCGCGGTCACCCGCGCCCGCGAGCCCGAGGCCCTGCTCGACGCGGTGGGCAGCGCGGCCCGCCAGATGCTCGAGGCCGAGCGGAGTTTTGTGCTGCTGACCGCCCCGGGCACCAGCCGCCCGCGGGTGGTGCGGGCCGAGGGGGTCGACGCGGCGGTGGGCGGCGAGCCCTCGTGGAGCATCGTCGAGCAGGTCTGCGACCACCTGCGCCCGGTGATCGCCGGGAACATCTTCGAGCGCGGCGATCTGCGCGAGCGCAAGTCGGTCGCCGCCCTGGCCCTGCGCTCGGCGGTCTGCGTGCCCATGCTCGAGGGGGACGCCCTGCTCGGCGTCATCTACGTCGACAGCCGCCGCCAGGGCGAAGAGGAGCTGGCCGAGCTGGCCGGCATGCTCAGCTCGCTGGCCGACCACGCGGCGATCGCCATCAGCCACGCCCGGGCCACCGCCGCCTTGGCCGCCCGCGGCCGCCGGGCCGCCGAGCTGGCCCACGACATCCGCAGCCCGCTCGGGTCGGCCACCACCCTGCTCGCCGAGCTGCGGGAAGAGGCCGCCGCCCGCGGCGAGCGCGGGGTCCGGCTGGCCGAGCTGCAAGACCTCGTCGACCGCGCGGCGGCGATGGCCCGGCGCATGCTCGAAGACAAGCCCGAGGAGCGCCAAGGCGTCGATCTGGGCCGCTTGGTCGCCGACACCTGCGCCCCGCTGGCCCGCGACGCGCGCCGGGCCGGCCAGTCGCTGCGGGTCGAGGCGCCCGAGGACATCACCGTGCTCGCGATCCCCGCCGAGCTGAGCCGCCTGCTCACCAACCTCATCGGCAACGCGCTGCGCTACAACCGCATCGGCGGAGAGATCAGCGTGCTGGTCGAGCAAGAGCAGAGCGGCGGCCTGCTGCTGCACGTGGCCGACGAGGGCCCCGGCGTGCCCGAAGAGCTGCTCGGCCGGCTGTTTGAGTGGGGGGTCAAGGACAAGGGCCCGAGCGGCGGCTACGGCTACGGCCTGTCGATCGTGCGCACCTTGGTCAGCGGCCTCGGCGGCGCGATCTCGGCGCAGAACCGCCCCGAAGCAGAGGGCGGCGGCGCCCGCTTCACCGTGCGCCTGCCCGCGGCCCTGCGCCTCGAGGGCCGGGCCGCCGGCTGAGGGGCGCGCTCACCCGACGGAGACCCCCACCCAGTCGGCGGGGCTCAGCGGCGCCAAGCCATGCCGGGCCCGGGCCTTGTCGCAGCCCGCGTGGGGCTGACCATCGGCGTAGCTGGCCACAAAATCGCGGCAGGGCGAGGGCCGCTGGCGGTAGATGGCGCAGGGGGTCTCTCCGCCGACGGCGCCCTGCAGGGCCACGCAGCGCACGGGCTCGACCAGCGTGCCCCGCATCGCCGCACGGAAGGGGTGCACCTGCTCGGCCAGACCCGCAGGCACGGCGGGCTGATCGGCGAGGGCATCGACCTGCACATCCTCTTCGATAAGCTCACCGAAGTAGAAGCTCACGCGGAAGGTGCAGCAGCAGGCCCCGCAGCGCAGGCAGGGGTGCGGGACGGGTCCGGTCAAGCGCCCTCCGCCGGGATCAAGGTGAAGGGGGCGTCGGCCCGCTCCTCCCCGTTGATGAGCAGCGCGAGGCGGTGGGGGCCGGGCTCCACCCTCCGGGTCGTGACCACCTTGAGCCGCTGCCGGCCGGTGAGCAGGCGCCGCTCCCCCGGCCCAAGCTCGACCTGGGTCCAGTGCAGCTGGCGCCGCGACCAGCCCCCGCGCAGCGCCGGCCAGCGCAGCAGCAGGTCGAGCGAGAGCGTGACCGGGGCGGCGCCGTCATTGTGCAGCGCGGCGCGAAAGGCGACGAAGTCACCGATCTGCACGCTGTCTCTGTCAATCGACCACGACAGCAGCTGCAGCCCCTCGGCGCGCAGCCCCAAGGCCGCCAAGGCGCCCGGGTGGCCGGCTTTGCGCAGCCCGCGCAGGGCGTGGCTGACCAGGGCCGCGCGCGCGGGGCTGGCGCCGTGCATCCAGCGGGCGGCGGTCTCGGCGGCCAGATCGGGGTGGTCCTTGCTGACGTCGTTGAGGTGGTTGGCCACGCTGCGCCGCACATAGGCCGAGGGGTCGTCGATGAGGCGGTCGATGAGCGCGAGGCCCCGCCGCGGGTCGGCCACCGACGGCCCGAGGCGCAGGCCCCACGGCAGGCGCGGGCGGGTGCCCTCAGACGCGAGGCGTCGCTGGTGCAGGTCGGGCGAGGCCGCCCAGCGCGCGGCCGCCGCCCAGGCCTGGTCGGGCCAGCGCAACACGAAGGGCCGCACGGCGAACTCGGCCGAGAAGCGGGCGGTCAGCGCGCCGAGCGCCGGAAGGGCCAGGGCGGGGTGATCCAGCGCGTGCCGCTCGACCCAAGACAGCAGCGGCCAGTTGGGAAAGCCGCCGCTGAGGTCATCTTCGCCGGTCGCGGCCGGACCGCTGGCCTCGATGAGCGCGTCGAGCACCGCGCCGACCACCGCCGGGTCACGCGGGCCAGGCAGGGCGTCGTTGATGGCGTCAGCGACGTGGATCACGCGCGCCTTGAGCTCGAGGCCCTCGAGGCCCGCGGTGGCCTGGGCCGCCGCCGCTTGGCCATGAAAAGGCAAGAAGCGGGCGGTGAGGGCCGCCTCGACCCGCTGCAGCAGGGCCCGCACGCCCACCGGCGAGATCCAGTGCTTGAACGCCGTGGGCGCAGCGTCGCCCTGCCCGTCACCCGTGCTCATCGCGCGCTCCCCGCCGCCCACAGGCCATCGACGAAGGCGCGCCCTGCCGCGGCGCTCTCGGCGTCCCGCAGGGCCAAGGTGGCGCCGTGGTACAGGTCCAGCCCCGAGTACGACCAGTTGGCGTCGCTGGCCAGCAGGGTATCGTCGCAGATCAAGACCTTGGCGTGCACGAGCGCCTCGGGGTCGGCCCGGCGGGTCGGCACGCCCGCGGCGACCAAACGCGCGAAGGCAGCGTCGTTGATGTCATTGTCGCGCACCCAGTCGCTGTCATCGAGCAGCACCCGCACGGCGAGGCCCCGGGCCTGGGCCCGCTCGAGCGCGCCGAGCAGCAGGTCGACCCCGCTGCCGGGGTAGCGATCGTCCCAAGCCACGGCGTAGATGGCGAGATCGACGCGCTGCACGGCGGTGTCGACGCAGTGCAACAGGCCGCCGAGGGCCTCGTCGTCGACATAGAGCTGGGCGGGGCGCGCGGGGTCGGGCGGGGCGGCGGCGGCGGGCCGCGCCGCGGGATCGGCCCACAGCGCGTCAAAGCGGGCGGCGGCGGCCTCGACGAGCTCGGGCGCCTGGGTGGCCGCGCTCAGCTCGGCGTTGCGGCCGAGCCCGCTGTCCGACAGGTTGTGCGAGCCGGTGATCAGCTGGTCGTCGATGATCCAGAGCTTGTGGTGGGTGGTGGTGCCCGGGTCATCGAGGCGGGTCTGGGCGCCCGCGGCGCTGAGCGCGGCGAGGCGGGCTGGGGTGTCCTCGGCCTCTTCGTCGGCCAGCACGCGCACCTCGACCCCGCGGGCCGCCGCTGCCTCGAGCGCGCGGTAGACCTGCCCGGTGAGCTGGCCGTCCCAGAGGGTGTACTGGGCGGTCCAGATCCGCCGCTCGGCGCGGGGCAAGGCGCTGAGCAGGGCGCTGAGCAGCGCGCCCTCGGCCAGCACCGCCGGGCCCTCGACCCCAGCGCCACCCCCGTCGGCCCCGTCGGCCCCCACGAGCCCCGGCTCGGTGATCCCGGCGTCCTCATCGATCTTTTGCGGGAGCTTGCGCTGGCAGGCGACCAGGGGGAGGGCCGCAGCCAGCAGGCCCAAGGCGGGGAGCGGGCGCGGCCGCGCGCGGGCGCCGGGGGAGCAGGTGCGGCGCATGGGCCCTCCAACTCCCGGTCTATCGGCGCGGACGGCGGAGCGCGCCCGCCTGTGCGAGCATCGCGGCGGAGCTGCCCATGTCCCCCCACGCCCGCCGCCCCGCCCGCCCCGCGCCCTGGCGCGCCCTCCCTCCGCTGCTGCTCGGCTTGGCGCTGGCGGCCGGCGCCGCCGGGCCCGCCCAGGCCCAGATCGACCTCGTGGACTGCGATCTCGACCTGGACGGCTACGCGAGCGCCGCCTGCGGCGGCGGCGACTGCGACGACGAGGACGCCGGCGTCCACCCCGACGCGGCCGAGGTCTGCGACGGCCAAGACAACGACTGCGACGGCGTCATCGACGGCCCTGACAGCGCCGACGCCGCCCCGCTCTTCCTCGACGCCGACGGCGACGGCTGGGGCGTGGCGCCCACCGGGGCCTTGGGCTGCGGCGACGAGCCCGCCCGCAGCCTTCAAGGCGGCGACTGCGCCGACGACGACCCGGCGGTCCACCCCGCGGCCCAAGAGCGCTGCGACGCCGAGGCCCGCGACGAGGACTGCGACGGCCTCGCCGATGATCTCGACCCGAGCGTCGATCCCGACGGCCTCCAAGCGGTGTGGCTCGACGCCGACGGCGACGGCTACGGCGACGCGCGGGCCGAGCCCCTCCAGCTCTGCGACCCGGGCTTGGTCGAGGGCGCGGCGCGGGGCGGCGACTGCGACGACGCCGCGCCCGCCACCCACCCCGGCGCGCCCGAGATCGACGACGGCCAAGACAACGACTGCGACGGCCTGACCGAAGACAGCGACAGCGATGGCGACGGCGTGGCCGACCTGCGCGAGGCCGAGCTGGGCCTCGACCCCGCGCGCCCCGACACCGACGGCGACGGCGTCGAGGACGGGGCCGAGCTCGGCGGCGACCCGCCGGTCGACAGCGACGGTGACGGCCTGATCGACGCGCTGGACGCCACAGACGACAGCCTCAGCCGCAGCCCCCTGCCCAACGACGGCAAGGTCAGCGCGTGTGGGGCGGTGGCCGCCCCCGCCGCGTGGTCGCTGCTGCTCGCCGGCCTCGCCCCCCTGCTGCGCCGCCGCCGCGGCCGCTGAGGAGCCCCCATGCCCTTCTCTGTCCCCGTGGCCGACGACCTGGGCGTGCAGCTCGCGCAGGGGCTGCGCTTCGTGCGCGGGCTGCCCCCCACGGCGGCACGATGAGCGGCCTGCAGCTCTCGCTGGGGGCGAAACGTGCGCTCACCGGCCTCGCCGCGGCAGCGGCGCTGACCTTCTTGACCGGTCACGACGGCTGGGACCCGGCGCTGCGCACCGCGGTCAAGGTCATCCCCTGCACCGTCATGGCAGCCTTGGCGCTGATCGGGGCTGATGGCCGCCCCCGTCGCCTGCTCGGGGCGGGGCTGGCGCTGTCGGTGCTCGGCGACGCCCTGCTCGAGTGGTCCGACGACCTGTTCATCCCCGGCCTGCTCGCCTTCTTGACCGCCCACCTGCTCTACATCGCGGGTCTGGCCCTCCAGTGGCCCGGCTGGGCGCCATTGCGCGGGCTGCCCGGCTTGCTGTTCGCCGGCGCGGTCTTTGCGCTGCTGCTGCCCGGCTTGGGGCCGCTGACCATCCCCGTCGGGGTCTATTCCCTGGTCATCGCCGCCATGCTCTGGCGGGCGACCCTGGGCTTGGGCCGCCCGGGGGTCGACCCGACCCTCGCGCGCCTCGCCGCGGCGGGCGCGCTGCTCTTTGTCGTCAGCGACGCCATCCTCGCCGTCGACAAGTTCGCCACCCCGCTCCCCTTGGCCCGCCTGCTCAACATGAGCAGCTATTGGGGCGGCCAGGCCCTGCTCTGCGCCGCCGCCCTGCACCTGCCCCCCGGAGACCCCGCGCATGCGCACCCTCGCTGAGCTGTTGACGCTCACTGACGTCGATCCCGCTGACCCCACTGGCCCGCTCACCGGCGAGCTCACCGACGATTGGGCCCAGGGCCGGGCTGGTTTTGGCGGCGCGGTCGCCGCGATGGGCCTCGCCGCCTGGCACCGCCGCGGCGGCGGCCAGCGCCCCCTGCGCAGCGTGATGGTCGACTTCGTGCGGCCCACCGCGCCGGGGCCGGTGCGGCTGGTGGTGCAGCTGCTCGGCGAGGGGCGGTCGACCCGCCACGCCAGCGTGCGCGTCGAGCAAGACGGCGCCTGCACCGCCACCCTGACCATCGTCGAGGGCGAGGGCCGGGCCAGCCCCCTGCGCCAGCCCGCGCCGCCCGCCGCGCCCTTGGCTGAAGACGCGGTCGAGTTCAGCTATGTCGAGGGCATGAGCCCGGCCTTTACCCGCCACTTCACCTACCGCATGGCGCCCGAAGCCATGCCCTTCGCCAACGCCACGCGGGCGGGCATGGACGGCGTGGTGCGCAACAACGACGACCAGCCGGTGAATCTGGCCGGACTGCTCTGCCTCGCCGACGCCTTCCCTGCGCCGGTGCTGGCGATGGTCGGCTGGCCGACGCCGATCTCGACCGCGACCTGGATGATCAACATCGTCGACGCCCTGCCCGCCGACGGCGGCCCCGGCTGGTGGCGCTACCGCTCGGGCGCGGTGGCGGTGGGCGATGGCTACGCCGACGTGGATGGTTGGCTGTGGGCGCCCGACGGGCGGCTCATCGCCACCAGCCGTCAGCTGGTCGCCGAGTTCGCCAAACCCTAAGCGACCCCCTCTGAGGTGCCGATGCCGCCGCTCGCCGCCCTGGTGCACCCGCGCAGCCCGCTGGCCTTGCTGGCGCTGCTGTCCGCCTCGACCGCGGCCTGGGGGCAGGACTATGCCTTCCCCACCAGCGCCGAGGACTACCCCGAGTTCTACCCGACCGCCTACAAAGACAACGGCGGCACCACCGACTGGAATTGCGGCGACATCACCTACACCGGGCACGGGGGCACCGATCTGGGGGTCGGGTCCTGGGCGGGCATGGACGCCGGCCGCGACGTGACCGCCGGCGCCGACGGGGTGGTGGTCGCCACCCACGACGGCGAGTTCGACCGCTGCACCACCGCCGACTGCCCAGGCGGCGGCGGCTTCGGCAATTACGTGCAGCTGCTGCACCCCGACGGCAAGTCGACCTACTACGGCCACCTGCGCCAGTGGACGGTGGCCGTCGCCGTGGGCGACGCGGTGAGCTGCGGCCAAAAGCTCGGCGAGGTGGGCAGCAGCGGCCACAGCACGGGCCCCCACCTGCACTTTGAGGTGCGCAACAGCGCCGGCCGGTCGGAAGACCCCTTCGACGGCCCCTGCTCGGCGCCCCCGACCTATTGGGTCAGCCAAGGCGACTACGCGGCCCTGCCCGGCCTCGCCTGCGAGGGCGCGCCCGCCTGCGCGCCATCCGCCGATCTGACCTGTGGGGCGTCGATCACGACGCGCAGCGACGGCGCGGGCAGCACCAGCGCGCACGCCGTCTATGGCTGCACCACCTGGGCCTACACGGGGGCCGAGCAGGTCTACCGGGTGGCCACCGACCGCGACGAGCCCCTGACCCTGCGCCTGACCAGGCTCAGCGCCGACCTCGACCTCTATGTGCTCGACCGCCCCGACTGCGACGGCAGCGGCTGCCTGGGCGCCTCGGACGGCCCCGACAGCAGCGACGAGGCCGTGACCATCGAGGCCCGGGCCGGCGCGGCCTACACCGTGGTCATCGACGGTTTTGAGGGCGCGGCCAGCGACTTTGTGCTCACCGTCGACTGCGCGGGGGGCTGGCCCGCCGACCTCGACGGGGGCGGCGGGTCGGATAGCACCGACGGCACCGATGGCACCGACGGCGCCGACGGAACCTCCGACGGGTCTGGGGATGGGGCCAGCGACGGCGCCACCGACGGCGCGGCCGATGGGTCCGGCGATGGCACGGCCGACG
>JBJONS010000350.1:0-2767 GCA_046051725.1 Pseudomonadota bacterium
CTCTTGCGCCGCCGCGCACACCGGATCCCAGGCGCCGAGGGTCAGCTCCCACCAGCCAAAGACGACGGGATCGGGCGGGCTCGCCGCGCTCACCGCCTCGACGTCGACCGCCGCCGCGCAGAGCTCGACCCCGGCGTCATCCAAGACCCGCAGGTCGAGCGCCGCGGCCGCGGGCAGGGGCGCGCCGTCGGCGAGCTCGAGGGCGCCGCTCAGGGTCCACCAGAGCCCCGCGCCCGCGCTGCCCTCGCCGCCCCCATCGGCGTCGGCGTCGCCCAGGTCGGCCGCGGCGCCGGAGTCGGAGGCGCCAGAGACCGGGCTGACCGAGGAGCAGCCGCCGAGGCCGATGCTGAGCACGATGGTCTGGAGCTTCACGGCGCGCACCCCCACGACCCACCTTAGACGCGACCGCGGCCGCCTGCC
This sequence comes from Pseudomonadota bacterium, assembly GCA_046051725.1. Lineage (GTDB taxonomy): Bacteria > Myxococcota_A > UBA796 > UBA796 > UBA2385 > JAEUKK01. The sequence goes on from JBJONS010000350.1 coordinate 421, forward strand.
AGCGGGCGCGGAGCTCACAGGGCGAGGGCCTCGCTGGGCCAGAGCGCGAGCCGCTGCTCGGGGGTCCACGCCGGATCGCCCTCAGGCGGGTCACCTTCGAGCAGCGCCTCATCGAAGGCGGTGCCCGCGGCGGCCCACCGCTGCCCATCCCAGCTCGACGACCAGGCGAGCGAGGCCGCCGGGTAGGGGCCAGCCTTGGCGCCGGGGCCGAAGGCCACCCACAGCGGCCCGGCGAGGTCGGGGCGCGAGCCCTCTTGGCCGCGGCAGTCGTGCTCGAGCTCTTCGAGCTCCAGCTGGAAGGCGTCGGTGCAGTCGGGGCAGCCGCTCAGGCTCGCCGGGTCGATGCGCGCCCCGCGGATGCGTTGGACCCGGGAGCACAGCAGCAGCTCGGGGTCGTTGTCCCGCTCCCACGCCGCCGGGAAGAAGGTCCACACCCAGTAGCCGCTCGGCGCCTCGCCGGCGGTCAGGTAGCCCTGCTGGACGGCGAAGGCGACCTCGTCGTCGCGGCAGCCGAGGACCAGCGCGGCGCAGAGCAGCGCGCGCCTCACAGCGGGAAGGCCGAGCTGAGGGGGCGTCCGATGAAGACACCGTCCATCAGGAAGAGGTCATCGCTGACGTCGAGCAGCTGGTCGGCGCCGGCATCGTCGACCACCACGCCGAGCTCGTCGGTCTCGTAGCTGACGACGTACTGCTCGTCGTAGTACCGCAGCCGGTCGTTGTAGTCGGTGAGGATCACGCCCTGGAGCAGCGCCGGGCGGACCACATCGTAGTCGCTGAACGCGTCGGCGAAGGCGGCGGACGCCGCCTCGGTCGGGCGGGCGAGGCCAAAGCCGATGCGCTTGCCCGAGAGCCAGTCCACCGGATCGCCGCCCACCGCGCTGAGATCGGCGAGCGGACAGTCGCCGCCCGTGGCCAGCGCGGCGGCCCCCGCGTCCTCGAACTCCCAGGCCGAGAGGACGGTCGGCACCTCGGCGAACCAGTCGACCGGGGCCGCCAGCGCGGGGTCGAGCAGCACCGTGCACTGGCCGCGGCGCGCCTCGAAGTCATCCCGCCAGCGGCGGGCGTTGGTGAAGTGCACGGTGACCACCTCGGTCACGCCGGGAACATCGTCGTGCACGCCGTTGACCAAGCCGATGCTCCAGGTCACCTGGAACTGGTCGACCACGTAGTCGTAGTCGGCGTCACTGTCAGCGTCACTGTCGGCGTCCGCATCGCTGTCGGCGTCCGCGTCGCTGTCGGCGTCGCTGTCGGCGTCGCTGTCCGCGTCGGCGTCGCTGTCGGTGTCCGCGTCCGCTTCATCGGCCTTGGCGGAGCCGGGGTCCTCGTCGGCGCAGGCGACCGCGAAGCAGACGAGCAGGGTGGACCAGAGCGGGGCGGCGCGCGACATCAGGGCTCCTCCGGCGGGACCGCGGCCGACCGGACCGGCGGCCGCAGATGGCGCGCTTATCCCGGGGCGCCCGCGGGGACGACAACCCCAGGGTGCAGCCCCGCGCCGCGTTGTTCAGGGCCTGGCGGCCGGGGCGCCGGTCAGGGCGCGGCCGCGGCGAGCACCTGGTCGAAGAGCACCGGCGACGCGGACAGCAGGTCGCGGGCCCGCGCGCGGGCATCGGCGGCGGCCCCGGCGCCGATCCACGCCGCGAGCGCCGGGCTGCGGAGCGGGTCGCGCGCCGGCGCACCAGCGACGGCCGCCGCGGCCTCGTCGACGAGCGGCCGTCCGGGGCGAGCCGCAGATCGCGCCCAGGTGGCCATCAGCGCCGGATCGGGCCCCGCGGGCCAGGCCGCGATCTCTGCCCGGGCGCGCTCATGCTGGCCGAGGCCGATCAGGGCCTGGACCCGGCCCCGCCGGCAGCCTGGCGCCGCGGGCTGGGCGCGGTGGCACCGCTCCATCAGCTGCGCCGCCGCCGCGGCGTCTCCGCCCAAGAGGCGCTGCGCGGCCGACCACTGCAGCGCCTCGGCGTTGAACGGGTCCAGCTCGAGCGCCCGCGCCCACGCGCCGCGCGCCGCCTCGGCGCGGCCCCCCGCGGCCTCGAGCTGCGCGAGGGCGACCGCGGCCCGACCGGCCCGGCGCGGGGCGCCCGGCGCGGCCATGACAGCGCCCAGCAGGGCGATCCGCTCTGCCTCGTCGGCACCGGACCACGGCCCGGCGCCGCGGGCGAGCTGGGCCCAGGCGTCCGCCGGGCCCGCGCTCACCAGACGGCGGGCAGCGTCCTCCTGCCCCGTCGACGCCATGCCCTCGGCGCGAGCCGCCCGGGACCATCCCCCCTCAGCCGGGCCCTCCGCCGCCGCTGCTCCTCCGCCCGCGGTCGTCAGCGCACGCACGCCGTCGGCCAAGGGGTGCTGGAGCTCG
>JBJONS010000351.1:0-3219 GCA_046051725.1 Pseudomonadota bacterium
TGGCTGCTCGGGCTTCGGAAGCCAGGCCTCACCCAGTGGTGGAACAACGAGGGCAAGGGCCGGGCGACCGCCTCCGCGGTCGGGCAGATCGCAGCCCACGTCGAGGCGCAGGACCTCCCCGCCGCGCAGCAGGCCTGCGCCGGAGTCGGGATGTCCGAGGCCGTGCGGCGCACCTTCCTCGAGGTGCTGTCGTCGCGTGGCCGCCAGCTTGAAGCACAGGCCCTGCGCGCCGGCGACGGCTACCGGCTGCTCTGGGTGGAAGACGGCGAGGCCCGGAGCCTCGACGCGCTCTCGGGCGGGCGGAAGCTCGCGGTGGCGCTGAGCTTGCTGCTCGAGGCCGATGACCCCACCCCGCTGTTCATCGACCAGCCCGAGGATGAGCTCGACAACCGGTTCCTCAACGACACGATCATCCCTGCCTTGCACCGGCTCAAGGGGCGCCGGCAGGTGATCTTCGCCACGCACAACGCCAACATTGTGGTCAACGGCGACGCCGACCAGGTCATCGCGCTGGAAGCGACGGCGCAGCAGGCGCGGGTGTTGGCGAGCGGCGCCATCGAGGATGACACGGTCCGCAGCGCGATCCTCTCGATCTTGGACGGCGGTGAGGCCGCCTTTGCGCTGCGCCGCGCCAAGTACGGCTACTGAGGTCAATATGGACTGGATCCGCGTGCTGCAGCGCATTGACGCCGGCGAGAACGAACAGACCGAGCTCGGCCGATATCGGTCATTTAGCGAAAAGGACTGGAGGAAGGCGGCCTGCGCATTCGCCAATACGTCCGGCGGCGTGATCGTGCTCGGGGTGAGCGACGACGGCCAGATCGACGGCGTGCCGATGCCGCCCGACGAGGTGCAAGAGCGCCTCACCGATTTGCTGCAGACCGGGTGGAGCGCGCCGCTGCGGGCACGCTTGGGCCGACACCAAGACCCGCGCGGGTGGGTGCACTGGGTCGAGGTGGACCGCACCCGCGGCCCCGAGCCGATGCGCTTCGATGGCAGGGTCTGGGTGCGGCGGGGCCGCGCGAACGCAGAGCCCGGGCCGAGCGAGCTGCAGGAGCTGTACAACAGCTTCGGGTTCGTCCTGACGGAGGAGCAGACGGTCCCAGGAACTGGGCCCGGAGACATCGACCCCGAGGCCTTTCGCGAGATGATGCGCCGCAGGGGGGTCGACCTTGAGGACGCCGAGCCGTTGCCCTGGGAGACTGATCTTCGCAACCGCGAGGTGATCGCCGAGGACGTTGACGGCGAGCTTCGGGCCACGCTCTACGGCCTGCTCTGCTTCGGGAAGGACCCGCAAAGGCCACGGGCCACCCGCCACTGCGCGATCGACCTCGTCGCCTACGCCGGCACCGACCGCGGGGACCCGGTGCTCGCCGCCGGGGAGGCCCGCGGGCGCCTGGATGAGCAGGTGGCCGGCGCCGAGCGCTGGCTGCGGTCGCTGGGCCGCCAGGAGCGCTACGCCGGGATCCACCGCGAGGACATCTGGGCGGTGCCCCTCGACGCCTTCCGAGAGGGGGTGGTCAACGCCGTCGCGCACCGCGACTACGCGATCCGCGGGTCCAAGGTGCTCTGCGAGGTCTTCGATGACCGCGTGGTCATCATGAGCCCTGGAAGCCTTCCCAACCACAAGCGGCTCGAGGCGGTCCGCGCGGGTGGCACCCCGCGGTCTCGCAACGAGTCCATGGCCGATCACCTGCTCGCCTGTCGCCTCAGCGAGCGCCGCGGCAGCGGCTACCCGCGCATGCGCAAGACCATGCTCGCCTTCAATGGCACCGAGCCCACCTTGGAAGAGGACCGCGAGGAGCGCTGGCTCCGGCTCACGCTCTGGCGGAACGCGCGGACCTGATCCTCCTCGAGGCCGAGGGGTGTACCCTCCGCCCACCCTTGGAGGTCCCATGCGCCCCGCTCCCCTCACCCTCCGCCTGCTCCCGCTGCTCGGCCTCGCCGCGGCCTGCGCCGGCGGCGACCCCTCCGCCAAGGACAGCGGCGGCGCCGACGACACCGCGGCCGACACGGGCGCCGCGCCGGTCGACCCGTTGGCCTGGCCGCTCGACGCCGACGGGCCCTACACGGTGGGGCACGCGACCATCGAGGTGCGCTACACGACCCCGCTCGGCGCCGACCGCACGATCCCGGTCCAGGTCTTCTACCCGACCACCGCGACCACCGGCGCAGAGGTGCGCTACGACGCGCTCTTCCTCGACCCGCGGGCCTTGGGCGGGGCGGCGGCGGCGCCGCCGGTCGAGGCGGCCGGCTACCCGCTGCTGGTCCACAGCCACGGCCACTTCGGCGTGGCCGGCGCGGTCGACTTCTGGGCCGCCCGGCTGGTGAGCCAGGGCTGGGTGGTCGCGGCGGTCGAGCACGTGGGCAACCGCTTCCAAGACGGCTTTCCGAGCTTCGACCTGCCCTCGCCCACCGCGCACTACATCGAGCGGCCGGCCGACATGAGCGCCAGCCTCGACGCGCTGCTGGCCGGCGCGGCGCCGCTCGCCGGCGCCATCGATCCAGAGCGGGTCGCCACCTCGGGCCACAGCCGCGGCGCGTACACGGTCTGGGCCACCGCCGGGGCGACCTTCGATCCGGCGGCGATCGCCGCGGGCTGCGCCGGCGAGACCGACGCGTTTGAGTCCCGGTCCTGCACCCCCGAAGAAGAGGCCGTCTTCGTCGGCGGAGAGCTCGCCGACCCGCGCTTCCGCGCCTCGATCTTGCTCGACGGCAGCATCCGCCGCGAGCTGGTGGGCGCCGAGGGCCACCGCGCGGCCACCACGCCCTTCCTCGCGCTGACCCAGGCCAACAGCGGCGCCCAAGAGCAGTTCGACAGCGTCGACCCGCTCGACTTCACCTGGGTGCCCGTCGAGGGCTCCTGCCACGAGACCTTCAACCTCGGGGTCGAGGCCGCCACGCTGCAGCCCTGCGCGACGATGGAGGTCGAGCGCGGCTGGCAGATCACCGCCACCTACAGCTTCGCGTTCCTGCGCCACCACCTGATGGGCGACACGAGCACCGCCACGATGGGCGTGCTCAGCGGCGACGTGGTGGTGGACGAGGCGGCGGTGCTGCAGCACAAGGGGCCCTGAGCGCCCTCCCCCTCTCCTGCGCCCTACTGCCCCGCCGGCCCCGCCACCCAGGCCCACTCCGCCGCCTCACCCACCGCCGGCAGCGGGCCGGTCGTGTAGCCGAGGCCGCCCCAGCCCACGAGGCCGGCGCCGAGCGCCTCAA
>JBJONS010000352.1:0-3128 GCA_046051725.1 Pseudomonadota bacterium
AGGGGGGCCCGCGCGCCGCCGTTGCGCGGCGAGGCGCCGCGCAGCGGCCCCCCTTTGGAAACCCCCCGGGGTCGGCGCGGCCCGCTGCTTCTGCTGGCAATGAGGGGGTCGCCGCGAAGGGCTGGGCCATCGTGGGTGGCGCAACGGCGCGCTGGGCGCGAGGGCGCGAGGGCGCGCGCTGGGGCGGTGGGCTGGTGAGCGCCGCCCCGCTACTCGAGGCCGAGCGGGCCGCCGGTGGCGCCCATGTCGGCGCGGCTGCCGTCGCGGTCGTTGAGGACCGCGTCGGGGTCTCCGGCGTCGATGGCCGGTGAGCCTGCGCCGAGGGTCCAGGTGTCGTTGTTGAGGTCGCCGTCGTTGCTGGCGCCGCTGAGCAGCGGGTCGGCGCTGATGTTGCCCTCGACGCCGGTCGGGTCGACCATCCCGCTGACCACGCCGCCGCTGTCGCCGAACAGGGCGCTGTAGCGCACCGTGGGCGCCGCCCCGTCGGCGGCCACCAGCCCGGGGCCGGTGGTGTTGCCGCCCGAGATCACGTTGACCAGGCCGGCCACGGTGCCCTCGAAGCGCAGAGCGCCGCCGGCGGCGCTGTTCTGCCACGCGGTGACGTGGATGAGGTTGACCGTGCCGCCGGTCGCGCCGATCGCCGCGCCCTCGGTGGTCGCCGTGTTGAAGGCCAGCACGGTGCCGGCCAGCGCCGCGCCGCCGCCGTCGACCCGCAGGCCGCCGCCCTCGGTCGCGCTGTTGCCCAGCAGCCGCACGTTCACCAGCTCGACGGCCGAGCCCTCGTCGACGAACAGGCCGCCGCCTTGGTCGGCGCTGTTGCCCGAGAGCGTGACCCGCTCGAGGCGCGCGCCCGAGCCGATGAAGCAGCCGCCGCCGCCAAAGGTGGCGACCGTGTAGCTGTCGTTGCCGCTGGTGGTCGAGCTGTAGGGGGGCAGCACGTTGCCGTCGAGCCACAGGTCGCGCAGGGTCGGGCTGGTGAGGTTCGCGTAGATCCCCCCGCCGCAGGTGGTGGTCGTGTAGTCGATGCAGGTCGTCGTGCTGCCGCAGTCGCGGGGCGCCGAGGTCGTCTCGCTCGCGCCCTCGCCGTCGCGCACGCGGAAGCCCTCGAAGATGGCGCCAGGGCCCTCGCCGTTGGCGAAGGTGACCGCGGGCGCGCCAAACTCGGTGGCCTTGAGCGTGGTGAGCTCGGGGCCCTTCATGCCGGTCACCCGGATGTTCTTGCCGCCGAAGTTCAGCGCCTCGAAGTAGTAGCCCTCTTCGACCACCACGCAGGACTGGGCGAGGTCGATCGCCGCCTGGATGCGGTCGAGCGGGCTGTCGGCGGCGCCGGTGCCGGTGCTGCTGCCGTAGGTGATGTCGACCAGCAGCGGCTCGGTCGGATCGAGGTCGTCGCAGTCGAAGCTGTTGGTGACCTGGCCCTCGCGCAGCGCGCAGCTGCGGATCGGCTGGTCGGGGTCACCCCAGCCGTCGAGGTCGGCGTCGACGAAGGCGGCGAGGCCGTCGATGAGGTCTTCGGGCTCGTCGATCGCGCCGTCGCAGTCGTCGTCGAGGCCGTTGCAGCGCTCGGGCGCGCCCGGGTAGATCGACGGCTCGGCGTCATTGCAGTCTTCAGAGGCCCGGAAGCCGTCGTTGTCGGCGTCGCGGCCGTTGCCGCCCCCGCCGCCGCCGCCCCCGCCGCCATCCGCCGCCCCGCCGGTGTCTTCGTCGACCACCTTGGGCAGCAGCCCGAAGTTGGCCTCGCAGCCCACCATCAGCGCGAGCAGCGCCCCGCTGCGCAGCGAGAGGCGCGGGCGCAGCGCGAGGCGCGGGCGCAGCGAGGGGGTCGGGCAGAGGGGGTCGGACCCGCGGGCGGGAGGGGGCGTCATGGCGGGGCTCCTGGGGCAGCGCCGCCATCGTAGCCAAAAGCGGCGCCGCCTGGGGCAGTCCGCGGCGCGGCGCGCGCTACCAGGCCGAGATCGGGCCGAGGTCGTGCACCGTCGCGAAGCCCTCGCCGCGCAGGATGCCCGCGGCCCGGGCCGAGCGCCCACCGCTGCGGCAGTAGACCACCACCACCTTGTCTTTGGCCAGGCCCGCCGCGCCGCCGGGCAGGGTCTCGACCGGCACGTTCTGCGCGCCGTCCACGTGGCCGTCGGCGTACTCGCCGGGCGTGCGCACGTCGACCAGCAGGGCGCCCTCGGCGACGAGCTTCCGGGCGGTGGGGCCGTCGATGGTCGAGGGGGCGCCGGCGCCAAAGATCGAGGAGAAGAAGGACATCGGGGCTCCAGTCCCGCAGGGCGGGGCAGCGGTGAAGGGGGAGGCCCCGGTCCGCGGGCCGGGCCTCCTCGCCCAGCGGACGTAGCAGGGCGCGTGCCACGCGGGCAGCGGGGGCGACCCCTCCTCCTTTTTGACGTGCTGCGGCCGCTCCCCAGGGGGTGGGCCCCTTGCCCAGCGGGGGTCTCCTGTCTCAGCCCGCGGCTGAAACGGTTCACGCCCTCCGCCCAGACCGAACCAGGGGATGAAACAGCGCCGGGGACCGCCGACCGCCTGCGCTAAGCTCCCCTCCCGCCCTGGAGCCCCCATGCCGCGCCCCCGCCGCCCCTCGCTCACCCTCGCGCTCACGCTCGCCGCCTGCGCCGGCGGCAAAGAGGGGGCCGAGGGCGGGGGCGACGGCGCCGAAGAGACCGGTCCGCTCGGTGATCCCGTCGATCTGGTCGCCGTGGTCGAGCCGCGCATCGGCAGCGGCGGCGTCGGCTACCAAGTGGGCTGCGGCTACCCGGGCCCGAACCTGCCCTTCGCGCTGGCCAAGCCCGGACCCGACACCTCGTCGGCCAACGGCGCCGCCTTGGGCGCATACCACGGGGGTGGATACCACGACGACGACCGGTACATCCAGGGCTTCTCCCACCTGCACCTCTACGCGGTCGGCCTGACCGACTACGGCCTGCTCGCGGTCATGCCCGCCGACGGCTGGACCGCCGCCGACGGCGCGCCCCGGACCAGTGAAGACGGCTACCGCGCCGCCTTCGACAAAGAGAGCGAGCACGCCGAGGTGGGCCTCTACGAGGTCACCCTCGTCGATCCGGCCGTCGAGGTGAGCCTGACCGCCACCCCGCACACCGCGCTCCACCGCTACCGTTTCCCGCCCGCGG
>JBJONS010000353.1:0-12205 GCA_046051725.1 Pseudomonadota bacterium
CGGGGCGGTCGACACCGCCGGGGGCGCCTCGTTGCCCGGGTCGATGAAGTCGTCCTCGTCGGTGTTCAGGCGGCTGCCGTCGTAGCCGCCGATGGCCAGCTCGGGGAACAGCTCGCCGGGCACGGTGAGGATGCGGACCGGACCGACCTCGATGAGGTCCATCTCGGTCATGATCTGCGGCTGGTTCGCCTCGGTGATCGGCTGGTCGGGGTCATAGCCGAGCAATTCGCGCTCAAAGACGCCGGTCAGGAACAGCGCCTGAAAGCCGACGTTCTGCACGGGGATGTTGAAGCCCTCGGCCTTGAACGCGACCGCGGGGGCGTCCACCACCCCGCGCGCGGCACCGTCCTGGGCCGCGTCGAGCGCGACGCCGGCGATGACCTGGCCCAGCGCCTCGGCCTTCTCGAAGGTGTCGCCGCTGTGCTCGACGCCATCCCAGTCGGTGACCGTGATGCCGAGCGGCGTCATCAGGCCGCCGACCGAGGCGTTCATGAAGACGGCGGTGCCGCCGAGGCCCTGCCGGTCGCCGGCCACCGCCGACGGGACGCCCTCTTCGACCCCGCGCCGCAGGTAGTGGACGAAGTCACTGGTCAGGGCAGTGTTGTCGCCGCTGAGCACCTCGGGGTGGTTGCCCCAGTTGACCAGGGTGGCGACCGTCGCGCCGGTCTCGGCGGTGAACACGACCGTGTAGACCTGCTCGTCGACGATCACCGGGTCGCGGCTGTCGCGCACGGTGTTGCGGGTGCCCTTGGCCCCAAACGGCGCCGCGCTGTCGGCCTGGCCCGCCACCATGCGCACCGGGACCGCCCCGGCCGCCGCCTCGGCCACCGCCGCGGCGGCGTCGAGCACGATCTGGTCGCGCCAGGCGTTGTCGACGCCGCGCTTGCCGAAGCGCTCGCCCCACTGGCCCATGGTGTCGGGGGCCTCGTGGTTGTGGCTGGCGTGCACCACGACGAGGTCGACGTCGACGCCCGCCGCCGCCACCGCCTCGCGCACCCGCTTGGTGTCGTCGAAGAACCACCCGACCACGTCGAGGGTGACGATGGCGACGCTGGTCTCGCCGCTGGCGAGGTACAGCACCCGGGCCTCGATCGGGTCGTGCACGCTGTTCGCCGCCCGCCCCTGGCCAAAGCCGGCGATCCAGGCGGCGTCAAACTGGCCGTTGGCCTCTTTGTCGTCGGGGCCGGCGTAGCCCGCGTCGCCGGGGCAGACCTGGTCGCAGCCGCAGTCGAAAAAGAGGTCGTCGCCCGGACGGTAGACCTGGTCGAGGTTCACGTCCTCCCACTGCTCGAAGCAGGGCGTGATGTCGCGCTGCGCCGCGCCGACCTGCAGCGGTCCGCTGTTGGTCGGGCACTCGGGATCGCCGGGGCAGACGCGATCCACGTCGCGCGGACCGGCGTCGACCGGGGCGGTGTCCTCGCCCCCGTCGCCCGGCGCCTTGGCGGCGGGGTCGTCGCCGCAGCCCCAGAGGAGGGCGGGCAGCAGCAGCACACAGCGGGAGGGGCGCAGATCGGGGCGGGCGTGGGCCATCGGGACTCCAAAGAGGCGCCCAGCCTGCCACGGGCGCCCGACCGGCGCAAGCGCGCCCACGGACGGGCTTTTGCCCCCGCCGGCGGGCGCGGGGCGGCCGAGCGCCCCCGGCCCCTCAGGGCCCGCCGAACAGCGCGAGGCAGTCCTCGAGCACCTGCGCGGGGTGGGTGCCCAGCGCGGTCACCTCGTACTCAAGCTGCAGCACGCCATCTTGGTCGAGCAGCACCGTCTTGCGCTGCGGGAAGGTCGAGGTCGCCCGGCCGGCGCCGTAGTGCACCGCCAGCGGCCGCTCGGGGCCGTCGGTCCACAGCTCGAAGAGGAAGCCCTCTTCTTCGGCCCATCCCTGGTTGACCGCGGGCTCGTCGAAGCCAACACCCACGATCTGCACGCCCAGCGCGTCAAAGTCTCCCTGGAGGTCGCGGTACCCGCAACCCTCGACCGTTCAACCCGCGGTCGTGGCCGCCGGGTAGAACCACATGACGGTCGGGCCGCCGAGCAGGTCTTCGCGGTCCCGCGCCGCGCCGTCCCGGTTGGTGGCCGTGAAGTCCGGCGCCGGCAGCGCCTCGTCGGGGCGGGTCCCGTTGAGGGTCGGCGGGGTCGATCCCCCGCTGTCGCCGTCGGCGGCGCCGCCGTCGGCCGCGCCGTCGGCGCCCGCGCCGCTGTCGGTGGCGCCCTCTCCGCCGCTGCCCTTGCCGGCGTCGGGCGCAGAGCAGCCGCCGAGCGCGGACCAAGCGATGAGAGCAACGATGTAGGGGGCATTCTTGAACTGTCGCGGGGACATGGATCCTCCAGGCGCGCAGCATCGCACAGGCGGGGGGCGCGCGGCTCCGCCTGCGCTACCATGCGGCCATCCCCTGCCGCCCCCTTGACCCGCGCCCCCTGGAGCCCCGATGCGCCCCCACCTCCCCTCGCGCCCGCACCTCCCGGCCCTCCCGGTCCTCCCGCTCCGTCCCGCCCTCCGGGTCCTCCCGCTGCTGCTGGCGATGGTCGCGTGCACGGGCGACGAGAAGGCCGACGGCGGCGGTGATGATGGCGGTCAGGACTCGGGCGGGGCCGAGGGCGCGGGCGACGGCGGCGAGGGCGCCGGCGACGGCGGGGTCGACACCGGCCAGGCGCCCGACACCGACGGCGACGGCTACCCCGACGACTCCGACTGCGATCCCAACGACAACACCGTCTACCCGGGCGCGCCCGAGGTCCCCTACGACGGCATCGACCAGGACTGCTTCCGCGGCGACCTCAACGACATCGACCTCGACGGCTACCCGGGCGGCAGCGAGGGCCCCGACTGCGACGACGGCGACCCCGAGATCCGCCCCGGCGTCGAGGACTACGCCGACACCCGCGACAACGACTGCGACGGCGAGATCGACGAAGACGTCCGCGAGGCCGGGTCCGACTGGCCGGTGATCGTGGCGGGCCGCGACGCGAACGCGGTCGGGGGCGCGGCCGGCTGGTCGAGCGCCGGGCCGCTGCTCGCGGTCCAGGCCGACATGCGGGTCAGCCCTGACGTCGACACCACCCAGGGCATCACCGTCGACACCGACGGCGCCGACTGGGGCATCCAGCGCTACACCGAAGACCGCGTGGTGCTGACCACGATGATCATGCGCGGCGACGACCTCTTCGAGGTCACCGACCTGGCGGCGACCGACGCTGGCCACACCTTCGCGGTGGGCGCGATGGCCGGCACCGTCTACTTTGACCGCGAGGGGGTCCGCACCTTCCGCACCAGCATGGGCGGCGACGACGCCTTCTTCGCGCGCTTTGACGAAGACGGCGAGCCGGTCTGGGCCTGGAGCATGGGCGGCGCGGGGGCCGAGCGGGCCACCACCACCCTGCTGGCCGGCGACGGCATCGTGGTGGGCGGCACCTTCGAGACCAACCTGATGGTCAACCCGGGCGCCCCGCCCGAAGACGCCGCCTTCATCAACGCCCCCCACAGCAAGAACGGCTTTTTGGCCCGCTATGACGCCGACGGCCTGCTGCTGTGGGCCGTGCCCTTCGCCGCGGGCGTCTCGACCGGCGAGGTCACCCTCAACGACATCGCCTTCAGCAACACCGGCGACCTGTGGGTGCTCGGCACCTTCAGCGGCGCGATCACCCCGCCGAGCGACGAGCCGCTCGCGGCCATCGCCGCCGAGGGCACCAGCGACCTCTTCCTGGCCAAGGTCAACGCCGGCACCGGCGATGTGATGTCCTTCGCCACCTTCGGCGACGCGGGCGCGGGCCTGCAGGGCACCTCGATCGGGGCGCTGGGCGGGCTGCTCTTCGTCGGCGGCGGCTACACCGGCGCGCCCTACGAGCTGCCCACCGCCGAGATCGAGGACGGCATCGTGCTCAGCGTCAGCGGCGACGGCAGCGTCTGGAGCGCCCGCCGCCTCGGCTCGCCCGGCGCAGACCGCGTCGCGGCCCTCGCGGTGAGCCCGATCGGCGAGCTCTACGCGCTGGGCAGCTACGGCGGCCCCCTCGACGTCGGCGGCACCATCCTCGACCCGGTGGGCTCGGTCGACTGCTTCATCGCCAAGCTCGACACCGCGCTCGGCCCGGTCAGCGTGACCGGCTTCGGCAGCGCGACCGGCGCCGAGGACTGCGCCAGCGTGGCGGTCAGCCCGACCGCGCTGTGGTTCGCCGGCACCAGCCGCGGTGACCTCGAGTGCAGCCTCGACGGCGGCGACGACACCCGCGCGCTCTATGGCGCCAGCGACGCCTTCCTCCACCGCGTCCCGCTCTAAGGACCGCGCCATGTCGACCCTCCCCGCCGCGCCCTCGGGCGCCTCCGCCCCCTCCACGGCCCCCAGCCCGCCGCAGCGCCGCCTGCGCCGGGTCTGCGTCTACTGCGGGTCCAGCAACCACATCGACGAGCGCTACCGCGCGGCGGCCCGGGCGATGGCCGGGGCCTTGCTGCAGCGCGGCATTGACCTGGTCTTCGGCGGCGGGCGGGTCGGCCTGATGGGCGAGCTGGCCGACGCGATGTTGGCCGGCGGCGGCCGGGTCTACGGCGTCATCCCCCAGAAGCTGATGGCGCACGAGCTCGGCCACCTCGGCTGCACCGAGCTCTTCGTGGTCGAGGGCATGCACGCCCGAAAAATGATGATGGGCCAGCTCGCCGACGCGTTCGTGGCCTTGCCCGGCGGTTTTGGCACCCTCGAAGAGCTTTTTGAGGTCACGACCTGGACCCAGCTGCGCTTCCACGACAAGCCGGTCGGCGTGCTCAACACCGACGGCTTCTACGACCTGCTGCTGGCCTTCATCCAGCAGGAGCACCACCAGGGCTTTATCCGCGATCTGCACAAAGACCTGATCCACAGCGAGACCGACCCGGGCCGCCTGCTCGACACCCTGGCCCGGGCCGAGCTCCCCTCCCTCGAGCAGTGGATCACCAAGGTCTGAGCCGCCGCGCCCCGCGGGTCCGCCTGCGCCCGGTCAGGGCGGGCGCGTCCTCTGCTTGCCCCTGCCGCACCGCACCAGTACGGCCGGGCACCCGGAGGACCCCATGCCGATCCGCGCCCACAGCCCCGAAGAGGCCCTCGCCGCCCTGCAGCGCGGCGACACCGTGTGGACCCAGTCGATGGCCGGCACGCCGACCCGGCTGCTCGATGGCCTCGCCGCGCGCATGCTCAACGACGCGAACCTCAACGAGATCACCCTGCTGCAGCTGCACACCGAGCGGGCGGGCGCGCTGGCCGACCCGCGGCTGCGGGGCCGGCTGCGCCAGCGCTGCTACTTCGTCGGCGCCCACACCCGCGCGCTCGTGAACGGCGGCGACGCCGACTACGTGCCGATCTTCCTCTCTGAGATCCCCAAGCTCTTCCGGCGGCGCGAGCAGCAGGTCGACGTGGCGCTCATCCAGGTCAGCCCGCCCGACAAGCACGGCCAGTGCACCCTGGGCATCTCGGTCGAGGCCACCCGCGCCGCGCTCGAGGTGGCCGACACCATCATCGCGCACATCAACCCGCGCATGCCGCGCACCCACGGCGAGAGCTTGATCGCCTATGACCGCCTGCACACCGTCTTCGAAGAGGCGGTCGAGCTGCCCGAGCACCCCCCTGCGCCCGAAGACCCGGTGACCAGCGCGATCGGGGCCCACGTCGCCAGCCTGATCCCCGACGGGGCCTGCCTGCAGATGGGCATCGGCGCCATCCCCGACGCGGCGCTGCGCTGCCTGCACACCCACAAAGACCTCGGCGTGCACACCGAGATGTTCAGCGACGGCGTGCTGCCGCTGGTCGCCGCGGGGGTCATCAACAACCGCCGCAAGCAGAAGCGGCCGGGCCAGATCGTGACCGGCTTTGTGATGGGCAGCCGCGCGCTCTATGACTTCGTCGACGACAACCCCGAGGTCGCCTTCCTCGACATCGCCTACGTCAACGACACGAGCATCATCCGCAAGAACGACCGCGTGGTCGCCATCAACAGCGCGCTGCAGGTCGATCTCAGCGGGCAGGTCTGTGCCGACAGCATCGGCACCCAGATCTACTCGGGCGTGGGCGGCCAGATGGACTTCATGCGCGGGGCCAGCCTCAGCGAGGGCGGCCGCGCGATCATCGCGTTGCCGTCAACGGCGGCGGGCGGCTCGCTCTCGCGCATCCGGTCGGTGCTCGACCCCGGCGCGGGCGTGGTGACCACCCGCGCGCATGTCCAGACCATCGTGACCGAGTTCGGCGTCGCCGAGCTGCGCGGGCGCTCGCTGGGCGAGCGGGCCCGGGCGCTCATCGCGGTGGCCCACCCCCGCTTCCACGACGAGCTGGCCGAGGCGGCCCGCCGCACCTGGGGCCTCGCGATCTGATCGCCAAGCCAGCGCCCAGACGCGGGGGCCGTCTGGTGGGTGCGCGGGGCGCGCTGGGCGCCAGCGCCCCCCCTGCGCGCGCGCCCGCGGCCCCGGTCGGCGCTCCGCCCGGGCCAGGGCCCGGCCGGGATCGCCGCCCGCGCGGGCTTGGCCGCTGCGCGGCGGCCGCTGGGCGGCCCGCTCCGGTCGGGCGGGCGCGGCCCGGCGCCGGTCCCGGGGGGCGCCCTGTCATCCCGCAGAAATTGCCGCCCCTCGCGCGGCGGGCTGGGCGGCTGAATGGGCGCGCGCCGGCCGGCGTAGGCGAGGCGCCGGCGCGCAGCGAGCGTGTGGGGTCCACGAGAGCGGCCTCCACTGCGTTCCTCTCGACAATCGGCCCAGAACGTCACGCGGGGGGTCCGCGGGGCGCGGGCCGGCGCGCGCCCGCGCCCAGGAGCCGCCATGTCGCTGTCCATCCGCCCCGCCGTCCTCGCCCTCGCCCTGCTCACCGGCTGCCTGCCGCTGGACGGCGCCGGAGACGTCAGCGGCGACTACACGGTCAGCTACAGCCCCGGCTGGGACATCTTCGAGGACGGCGAGCAGGTCGCCCGGGTGCAGTCGGGCGAGGGCGCGCAGGTCCAGCTGAGCGAGGGGGTCCTGGTCTTCGACGTGCTGTGCGCCGACGCCGACGCGACCTGCCCCGACGAGGCCCTGTGGGGCGAGGTCGAGGTCGCCCACCCCCTCAAGCAAGAGACGGCGGTCATCGAGATCATCAACCGCGACCCCGAGGTGGGCCAAGAGGGCGCGATCCTCGGCGGGCTGGTGGCCCAGGACGGCGCGTTCACCGCGGTGGCCGGCGCCGACCCCCGCTGCGGCGGCCTCGCGGTGGGCACGGTCAGCGGCACGTTCACCGCGGACGGCATCGAAGAGGGCCTCGTCGCCTGGAGCTTCGGCCAGGGCTGCACCGTCGGCGCGCTCGAGCTCGACGGCGAGCTGCGCATCGAGGCCAGCTTCGAGGCGGCGCTGAGCGAAGCCGACGCCGAGGACGCCGCTGAAGAGCTCCAAGACGCGGCCGACGAGGCCCAAGACGGCGCCTTCTGAGCGCCCCCGCCCCCTCCCCTGCCCCGCGCCGCCCAGCCCCCGCTGCGGCGGCGCGCCGCGTTTGGGCTCCCTCGGCGCCGGCCCCCCGGGACCCGCCGCCGGGCCCGGCGCCTCCCCAAGGGGGCGCACCCGCAGGAACGTGTGAAGCGGGCCAGCCAAAGGCCGATGCACCCCGCGGAGGGCCGAGCGATGCCGCCCTGGATTTTGCGCGCCCTGGACCACTTCGTCCCGCCGGCGCGCCGACACGACGAAGCCGAGCTGCGCCAAGGCCGGCTGCTCGTCGCCATGCTCGGGCTGGTGCTCCTCACCGTCCCCTGGAACAGCTTCGTCCAGCTCTACCGCGGGCACTGGGCGCTGCTCGCCGTCTCGTCGACGACGATCCTGCTCCACCTGCTCGCGCTGCTGGCGTACCGGCGCTTCGACCACCACGCGCTGATCAGCCAGGCGCTGCTGACCTTCGGCGCGCTCGGCATCTGGGGCGCGGCGCTGCTCAGCGGCCTGCTCTACAGCCCGGTGACGCCGATCTTCGCGGCCCTGCCCCTGGTCGCGCTGGCGCTGATCGGCCGCCAGGCGGTCCGCCGGTGGACCCTGATCGCGCTGATCGCCGTGCTGTCGCTGACCACCGCCGAGCTGGCCGGCTTCAGCCAGCGCGACATGCTGCTGCAGTTCTTTCAGCCGGTGCCGGTCACGCTCAACCTGCTGCTGCTCATCGGGTACATCGCCGGCATCGGCTACTTCCTCAACGCGCTCAACGAGATCCAGCGCCAGCAGATCGAGCACGCCCGCCGCTCGGCCGACGAGGCACGCGCCGCCGCCGACGCGGCGAACGCCGCAAAGTCCTCGTTTTTGGCCAACATGAGCCACGAGCTGCGCACGCCGATGAACGGGGTGCTCGGGCTCGCCGAGGTCCTGCTGCTCGGCGAGAACCTCACCGAGGGCCAGCGGCTGCAGCTCCGCACCATCCACCAGAGCGGGCGCACCCTGGTCAGCCTGCTCAACGACATCCTCGACCTCAGCAAGATCGAGAGCGGCCGCGAGCAGCTCGACGAGCTGCCCTGGGCGGTGCCCGCGGTGCTCGAAGAGGTGCGGCAGCTCTTTGGCCAGAGCGCGGCGCGCAAGGGGCTGGTGCTCCGCACGCGCTGCGGGGCCGAGCTGCCGCCGCTGCTGCTCGGCGATCCCGCGCGGGTGCGCCAGGTGCTGCTCAACCTCGTGGGCAACGCCATCAAGTTCACCGAGGCCGGCGAGGTCGAGCTGGCCGCCGAGGTCCGCGGCGAGGCCCTGCGCATCTCGGTGCGCGACACCGGCATCGGCGTCGCGATCGACGCCCAGCAGCGCATCTTCGAGCCGTTCACCCAGGTCGACGCGTCGACCTCCCGGCGCCACGGCGGCACCGGGCTCGGGCTGGCGATCTGCTCGCGGCTGGTCGGGCTGATGGGCGGCCGCATCGAGCTGCAGTCGGCGCCGGGGCTGGGCAGCCGGTTCACGGTCAGCCTGCCGCTGCGGCTCGCGCCTGCGGGCACATCCACGCCCCCGGACCCCGGGCGGATCGGCCCGCTCTCTGGGTCACCGCTGGGAGGAGAGGGCCAGGTCCCCGCGCCCGAGGGCAGCCCCGCCGCCGCAGACCCGCCCGCGCCGCCGCCGGCCGCCGGGGGCCCGCGCCGCTGTCTGCTCGTCGAGGACGTGGCGGTCAACCAGGTCGTGGCGACCATGATGATGGAGCGCCTCGGCTTCACGGTCGAGGTCGTCGACGAGGGCCCGGCGGCCCTGGCCCGAATCCTCGAGGGCGACCACTGGGACGTCATCTTGATGGACTGGCAGCTGCCGGGCATGGACGGCCTCGAGGTCACGCGCCGGGCCCGGGCGGCGGGGGTCGTGCTGCGGATCGTCGGCGTGACCGCCAACGTCCGGGCCGAGGACCGCGCCGCCGGCCTCGCGGCGGGCATGGACGCCTTCGTCGGCAAGCCCTACACCCTCGACCAGCTCGACCGCGCGGTGCACGGGCGCTGAGCGGGCCGCCGGGCGGCGCGCTGGATAGCTCCGGCCGCGCCGCGGAGGGCGACTGCGTGGGCCCCATCGACCAGATCGACGACCAGAACAACGTACAGTACGCCTTTATCGGCGCCGGCGTGATGGCCGAGGTCATGATGTCCGGCCTGCTCGAGGCCGGCCTGCTGGCCCCCCGCCAGCTCTGCGCGAGCGACAAGAGCGCGAGCCGGCGCGCGACCCTCGAGGCGACCCTCGGCGTGCAGACCACGGCCGACAACCGGGCCTGCGCGGCGCGGGCGCCGGTGGTGGTGCTGGCGGTCAAGCCCCAGAACCTCGCCGAGGTGCTGGCCGAGCTGGCCGGTCAGCTCGCGCCCGAGACCGTGGTGCTCAGCATCGTGGCCGGCGCGCGCATCCGGGCCTTGCAGGCCGGGCTCGGCCACGCGCGGGTGGCGCGGTGCATGCCCAACCTGCCCTGCCGCATCCGGCGCGGCATGACGGTGTGGACCCTGCCCGATCCGCACCAGGACGCCGATCTCGACCGGGTGCGCCAGCTGCTGCGCACGATGGGCGAAGAGGTCTACGTCGACGACGAGGGCCACATCGACCGGGCGACCGCGGTGAGCGGCTCGGGCCCGGCCATCGTGGCCGAGTTCATCAAAGCGATGTGTGAAGCGGCGGTCTACGTCGGCGAGCCCCGCGGCGTGGCCCACGACACGGTGCTGGCCACCGTGATCGGCACGGCCGAGATGATCCGGGCGGCTGGCCGCGACCACACCCACGTGGCCCAGCTCATCGACGAGGTCACCAGCCCCGGCGGCACCACCAGCCGGGCCCTGCAGGTCCTCAAGCGCGGCCACCTCGCGGCGACGGTCACCGAGGCCATCGAAGCGGCCCACGAGCGCACCGTGACCCTGGGCGACGCGCTCGAGCGCAGCCTCGAGGCCCAGCGCCGCTGAGCCGCAGCGGACCGCCCCGAGGGCGCGGGCGCGGGCCCGGCGGGGCGCCAGGCCGATCAGCGGGGACGTCCGCCGCCCGGCGCGGACGCCTGCAGGGCGCGGGCCGCGCGCAGCCATTGGACCGAGGCGACCAGCAGCCAGACCACCGGCGCCCCGTGCATCAGCAGGTCGAGCCAGTCCATCAGCTGCATGCCGACCGCGCCCCCGGCCACCCAGCGCAGCTTGCCGAGCAGGTGGGGCTCGGGGAGGAAGGGCGCGAGGCCGAGCGTGAGCGCGGCGACGAGGGGGGCGGCGAGCGGAGCGCGGGTGGGGAGCACAGGCACCTCACCCGCCCCGATGCCGGTCCGCGCCGGGGGTCACCGGCGGAGGGCCCGACCCTGCGCGCGGTCAGCGGGCGCGCCGCCCGCCTGGGCGGGCCGGCGCTGGTTAGCCCCGCGGCGAGGAGCCCTCATGCGCCAGACCCTCCGCCGCCCCGCCCCGCTGCTCGCCGCCCTGCTCCTGCTCGGGGCCTGCGGCGAGTCCCCCACCGCGCCGCCCCCGCCCATCCCGCCGCCGCCGGCCCAGGTCGAGGCCCCCCTGCCGCCCGCCGCGCCCGCGGGCCTGATCTTGCGCGGGGCGGTGGCCGGCGACCGCGGCTGCTACCTCACGGTCGAGGGCGGCGAAGATGGCGAGCTGCTCGCCATCCCCGAGCTCTGCCCCGGGGGCCCCGACGACGCGACCCGCTACATCGGCCAGCGGGTCAGCCTGACCACCGAGCGGGCCACGGTGGCGGCCGCCGAGTGCCAGGGTGACCCCGAGTGCGGCGAGACCGAGCAGGTCGAGGTCGTGCGCGCCGTGCGGCCCGCCGGCGGCTGAGGCTCCACTCCCCCCACGCTCCGCGAGGTTCGCCATGTCCCCCCCGACCCGCGGCGCGGTGCTGTGGATGCACGGCTTTGGCGCTGGGCCCGATGACTTCGCCGGCCTCGGGCGCGCGGTCGGCCGCCCCGACCTGCGCTGGCTGCACCCCGCCGCGCCGCTGCGGCCCATCCGCCTCTACGGCGGCGAGCGGGCCACCGCGTGGTACGACCTCGTCGCCCCCTTCGGCCAGGGCGAGCGCGCGCACCTGCCCGACGTCGACGCCACCGCCGCGGCGCTGCTCGGCCTGCTGCACGAGCACGGCGTGGCCGTCGGCGACGTCGTCCTCGGCGGCTTCTCGCAGGGCGCGGCCATGGCGATGGCGCTGCTGCAGCGCCTGCCCGAGCCGCCCGCCGGCCTGATCGCGCTGTCGGGCTACGCGGTCGGCCTGCCGTGGTCAGCGGGCCACGGGCCCGGCCCGACCCGGGCGCTGGTCTCGCACGGCCAGAGCGACGCGGTGGTGCCCTTCTCGGCGGGGCGGGACGCCGCGGCGGCGCTGGCGGCCCAAGGCCACACCGTCGAGCTGCACGAGCATGGGGGCGGCCACGAGCTGCATCCCCGGCAGATCGGGGCGATCCGCGCGCTGCTGGACGGGGCGTTTCCGTTGGTCTGACGACGGCCTGGTTGGATTCGGCTCGCGATCGCGACGCTGGGCCTCATCGACTTGCCGAGGCCGTTCGTGCGGTCCATGCGCTGTTTCGCGATGGATGCCGGGGGCCGCCGGCCCCCAGGCCCCCGGGCAAGGGGCCCGCGGGGCCCCTTGGTTCCCCCGCCAAGGGGCCCAAGGTCCAAAGACCTGGCGGGGCAGGCTTCGCGCGGCGCATGGCAGCGCCGCGCGCCAGCCCGCAAAGACCCCCCTTTGGAAACCCCCCACCTCGGCGCGTTTTGGGGTGGCTCTGGGCGAGGAGGGAGTTCGCCGCGAAGGCCTCGGCTACCGCGGCTGGGGCGAGGCTCGTCGCCCGGGGGGCGTCTG
>JBJONS010000354.1:0-4704 GCA_046051725.1 Pseudomonadota bacterium
GCGGCCCTTGGAGTCGGTGAGGCGGCCGTCGTCGAGCACCTGGAGGAGGATGTTGAAGACGTCGGGGTGGGCCTTTTCGATTTCGTCGAGCAGGACGACCGAGTAGGGGCGGCGGCGCACGGCCTCGGTGAGCTGGCCGCCCTCGTCGTAGCCGACGTAGCCGGGGGGCGCGCCGATGAGGCGGGCGACCGTGTGCTTCTCCATGTACTCGGACATGTCGATGCGGACGATGTTGCCCTCGTCGTCGAACAGGAACTCGGCGAGGGCCTTGGCCAGCTCGGTCTTGCCGACGCCGGTGGGGCCGAGGAAGATGAACGAGCCGATGGGGCGGTTGGGGTCTTGCAGGCCGGCGCGGGCGCGGCGGACGGCGTTGGCGACGGCGACCACGGCGTCGTGCTGGCCGATGACGCGGTTGTGGAGGTTGTCCTCCATCTTGAGGAGGCGCTCCTGCTCGCCCTGCTTCAGCTTGTTGACGGGGATGCCCGTCCAGCGGCTGACGACGGTGGCGACGTCTTCGTCGGTGACGACCTCGCGCAGCATGCCGCCGTCTTCGCCCTGCAGCTCGCGGAGCTTGTCTTCGAGGGCGCTGATCTCGCGCTGGAGCACGGGGATGCGGCCGAACTTGAGCTCGGAGGCGCCGGCGTAGTCGCCGTGGCGCTCGGCGATCTCGAGCTGGTGCATCTTCTCTTCGATCTCCTGGCGCTTCTCCTGGATGCCGTCGAGGGCGGTCTTTTCGGCGTTCCAGCGGGCGCGCAGCTCGTTCGCCTTCTCTTCGAGCCCGGCCATCTCTTCGCGGATGGCGGTGGCGCGCTCGACGGCGGACTTGTCGGTTTCGCGGGAGAGGGCCTGCAGCTCGACCTTCATGCCGCGGACCTTGCGCTCCAGGGTGTCGATGGGCGCGGGCAGGCTCTCGATCTCCATCTTGAGCCGCGAAGCGGCTTCGTCGATGAGGTCGATCGCCTTGTCGGGGAGCTGGCGGTCGGGGAGGTAGCGGTCCGAGAGGGTGGCGGCGGCGACGATGGCGTCGTCGGTGATCTTGATGCCGTGGTGGGTCTCGTACTTTTCTTTGATGCCGCGCAGGATGGAGATGGTGTCGTCCACCGTCGGCTCGCCCACGTAGACCGGCTGGAAGCGGCGCTCGAGGGCCTTGTCTTTTTCGAGGTGCTTGCGGTACTCGTCGAGGGTGGTGGCGCCGATGCAGCGCAGCTCGCCGCGGGCGAGGGCCGGCTTGAGCATGTTGCCGGCGTCCATCGAGCCCTCGGTCTTGCCCGCGCCGACCATGGTGTGCAGCTCGTCGATGAACAGGATGACCTGCCCGTGGCTGTTCTCGACGTCCTTGAGGACGGCCTTCAGGCGCTCCTCGAACTCGCCGCGGTACTTGGCGCCGGCGAGGAGGGCCGCGAGGTCGAGGCTGAGGACCTTTTTGTCCTTGAGGGACTCCGGCACGTCGCCCATGGCGATGCGCTGGGCGATGCCCTCGACGATGGCGGTCTTGCCGACGCCGGGATCGCCGATGAGGACGGGGTTGTTCTTGGAGCGCCGCGAGAGCACCTGGAGGGTGCGGCGGATCTCTTCGTCGCGGCCGATCACCGGGTCGAGCTTGCCCTTGCGGGCGTCTTCGGTCATGTCGCGGGTGTACTTGGAGAGCGACTCGTACTGGGCCTCGGCCTCTTCGCCGGAGACGTTCTGGCCGCCGCGGAGGATCTTCAGGGCCTCGAGCAGGCGGTCTTTGGTGAGGCCGAAGTCGCGCAGGAGCTGGCGGGGGCCGTCGTCCACCTGCTCGATGCAGATGAAGAGCACCTCGGAGGCGACGTGGGTGTCGCCGAGGGTGCGGGCCAGCTCGTCGGCCTTGTCGAGCACGGACTGGAACTGGCGGGAGAGGCCGGCCTTGGACCCGCCGGAGACCTTGGGCAGCTTGTCGAGGAGGGTGGCGGCTTCGCGCTGGAACTGGTCTTGCGGGACGCCGACGTGCTTGAGCAGGCTGCCGACGACGCCCTTGTCTTGGGTGAGCAGCACGGACAGCAGGTGGGCCGGGCGGATCTCGGGGTTGCCGAGGCGACCGGCGAGGTTCTGGGCGTCGGCGATGGCCTCGCGGGCCTTGACGGTGAAGCGCTCGAACTTCATGGGGATTCTCCTCGGACCGGCCCGCGCGCGGGACGGCCGATGATGGTGCAGGACTTGGCGGAAGTCTATGCACCATTGGCAGAGGTCAAGGCAGACGGGCGGCCGACGCCGCGCTACGCAGATCCGATGCGTTGGACGATCCTCGCTCTCGCGGCGTGCAGCGGCGCGCCGGCTCCCGAATCTCCCGCCACCCCGGCGGGGCTTCCTGCGGTCGCGCCGGGCGGTGATCCCGCGCCGGCCGGCGGCGCCGCTGCGGACGGTGCGCCGGGCCCTGCGGAGGGGCCGCGGGAGGTGCTCGCCGCGGTGCGCCTCGAGGTGCTCGGCGCGTCGACGGACTGGTCCAACGGCGACCGCGAGGCGGCGAGCGCGCGGGTGCTGCGGGCCTACGTCGCGCGCTTCGAGCCGGTGGAGGGCGCGCTGCGCGCGGTGGACCCGCGGGCGACCTTGGAGCTCGAGTACAGCTTCGGGCGGCTGGCTGCGCGCCTGGCCCGGCCCGGGGAGCCGCTGGCCGTCGCCAAGCACGTGCAGGCGCTGACGGGCCAACTGGACGGCCTCGCCGCCCGCCTGCCGGTCGATCCGTCCCGTCCGCCGCCCCCGCCGGTGGCGCCCCCCGCCGCCATCGACACTCCGCTGCCGGCCCACCTGCGCGCGGGGGATGTCAAGGCCCCCAAAGAGAAGCCCGAAAGCCCCTGAGCGCGCGCGGGGCTCAGCGCACGAAGTCGGCGGCGCTCAGCGCGGGCCCGCCGCCCACGTTGCGCCCGGCGATGTCGGCGCAGGTGGTGCCGGCCGGCACGCGCACCAGCCGCCACTTGGACTGCGCGTTGTCCAGGCGGACCTCGGGATTTTGCACGAACAGCCGGTTGGACGCCGCGATGCTGCGCTGCTGGAAGGCCTTGACCTGCGTGCGCCCGCCCATGGCGTCGCCGCCGTCCCAGGTGCCGTCGAGCAGCGTGTGGGCGACCTGGACGATGTAGATCTCGATCTCGCCCAGCACGGGGGCGTCGAGGTGCACCGTGGCCCCGGGGTTGCCGTCCCGCTCGAAGTCGAAGACCGCAGCGTCGTCCGGGGAGCTGGGGATGGTGCGGGCCTTCGCCGGGTCCCAGCCGATGTACTGGGGCCGCATGTCGCCGCGCACCCGCCAGCCGCTGCCCTCGGGCGTGAGCACCAGCGGGTAGCGCTTGGGCGGCAGGGCGTCGACGAAGGCCTGGGGGATGGTGGTGGTGGCGATGGGGCGCGTGGCGGAGGTGCGCAGGGCGCAGGGCTTCTGCGAGAGCACCGGCGCCTCGGGCGTGCCCTCGATGCGCACCGCGTAGGCCGTGCTGGAGAGCAGCGTGGTGGTGCCCAGCACGGGGATGTTGAGGTGCGAGACCACGTGCACGTCGAGGCGCCAGTCCCCGCGGGCGTCGGGCGGCGGCTCGATGTCGCCGCCTTGCTGGACGGCCGCCGGTGGTGGCGCGCCGGTGGTGGCGCGGGCCGGCCCAGCCAGCAGGAGAAGGACAAAGGATGAAGCAGGGTTCATGCGGGAGAGCGGGGCTCGGCGGTGGGGATCTCGGTCTTGAAGACCTTGTCCCAGATCGTGAGCGTGGAGGCGTAGTTGCCGAGGGTGGGCTTGGCGTGGTGGCGGTCGTGGTGCTCCATCACGCCGTAGAACGGGATGTGCCGCGCCCAGGTGGAGCGCACCCCGGAGTGGATGTCCAGCTCGTGCAGGGTGCGGAACGCGCCCCAGAGCCAGAAGGTCCATGCGCTCATCTCGCCCCAGAGGCCCAGCACCAGCGCCACCCCCACCACCGGACCCGCTGAGCCGATCATCCATTCCAGCGGGTGCACGTAGAGGTACTCGGAGGGGACGGGGGCGAAGGCCTCGTGGTGCTTCTTGTGGATGAGCCGGTAGAGGGTCTTGTTGGTGTGCAGGACGCGGTGCACCCAGTAGAAGATGACGTCGTCCACGAGGACGAGCAGCACGAAGTGCAGCGCCACGAGCAGCGGGTTCGGCAGGGCCAGGGGGAACTTGTCCGAGATGGCGTAGAGGCCGAGCCCGGAGCTCACCGCGAGGATGGCCTGGTTGAGGAGGATGAGGGGGATGCGGGCCGGGAAGGTGCCGGGCTTGCGGCGCGTGGTCCAGCCCGACCAGCCCGCGGGGTGGCCGTCTCGGTCGATGCGCGCCGAGACCGCGAGCGCGAGCACGCTCGGCAGGAGCAGCACGACCAGGGAGACGGCGGCGAAGATCATCGGGCACCGGGCCTGCGGGCGAAGACGTTGACGAGGCGGGTCTCTTCGAAGCCGGCCTCTTTCTCGACCGAGATATCGCTGATGCCAGCCTTGACCAGCAGCGCCCGCACGACATCGAGGCGGCCGTCGGCGTCGTGCA
This sequence comes from Pseudomonadota bacterium, assembly GCA_046051725.1. Lineage (GTDB taxonomy): Bacteria > Myxococcota_A > UBA796 > UBA796 > UBA2385 > JAEUKK01. The sequence goes on from JBJONS010000354.1 coordinate 4,493, forward strand.
CTTCGGTGACGACCTGGCCGATGCGCGGCCAGTCTGCCTCGTCCACGCCCTGCAACACGGCCAGCTCGCCGCCTTCACAGTCCACCTTGAGCAGGTCGATGCGCTCGACGCCCTGGGCGCGCATGACGGCCGAGACGGTGGACAGCTCGGCGTCGACCACGATGGCGCCGGTGCGCATGTGCTTGGCGATGAACCCCGAGAGGAAGGCCGGG
>JBJONS010000355.1:0-13233 GCA_046051725.1 Pseudomonadota bacterium
GGACATCCTCCCCGCCTCGCTGCTCGAGTCCCAGCGCCTGCTGGCGATCGACGAGGCCCTGCGCGACGCGCACTTCCCGGCCAACGCGACCGGGCGGGGCCGCGTGCGCATGGCCTTCGAAGAGCTGCTGTTGCTGCAGATCGGCGTCGCTTGGCGGGCCGGCAAGGGCGTGGCCGAGCGCGGCTACGTCCACAAGGCCCTGCACGAGGGCGTCGGGCAGCTCGAGGGTCAGCACTCGATCGCGCTCGATGACGGCCAAGAGGCCGCCTTCGCCGAGATCCGCCGCGACATGCTCAAGCCCCGCCCGATGGCCCGCCTGCTGCAAGGCGACGTGGGCGCCGGCAAGGGCCTGGTCGCGCTGTTCAGCGCGGTGGTGGCCGCGAACAACGGCAGCCAGGTCGCGGTGGTCAGCCCCGATGCGCTGGCGGCCGAGCGCCGCTTCCTGCACGCCGAGGCCCTGCTCCGCAGCATCGGGCTGGTGCCCCTGTTCGTCGGCGACAACCCCGATCACGCCCAGCTCGACGCGATCCGCCGCGGCGAGGCCCAGGTGGTCTACGGCACGACCCAGCTGCTGTCGGCCGATCTGGGCTGGAAGCGGCTCGGCCTCGTCATCGCCGAGGAGCGCGGGCCCTATGGCTCGGTGACGCCCGGCACCATCCGCAGCAAGGGCACCCGCCCCGACCTGCTGGTGATCACCCGGGCGCCCATCCCGAGCAGCCTGACCTGCACGGTCTTTGGTGACTTTGACGTCAGCGTGGTCACTCCCAAGGATCGGCCCCTGGTGCACGTCGAGGTGCTCGCCGCGAACGAGCGCGAGAAGGCCTACGGCCACGTGCGGACCATGCTGCAGCAGGGCCGCCAGGCCTACGTCGCCTTCCCGGTGCAGGACGGCCGCGACCTGCTCAGCGTCGGCGACGCCATTCGCATGGCCAAGGCGCTGCAGGCCGAGCACTTCGCCGGCGCGAACGTGGGCGTCTACTGCTCGGCGATGAGCCGCGAAGAGCGCAGCCGGGTCTACGACGACTTCCAGCACCGCCGCATCGATGTGCTGGTGTGCACGACCTTCATCGAGGACGCGCCCCCCGTCGTCAACGCCGCCGCGCTGGTGGTCGAGTACGCCGACCTCAACGACCTCATCCGCCTGCACCGGCTGCGGACCCACGTCGCCTTCGGCAACGCGCCGGGCCTCTGCTGCATGGTGCTGTCGGACAGCCCCAACCCGGCGGCCCGTGAGCTGGTCGAACTGGTGGCGGGCGAGAGCGACGGCTTCCGCCTCGCCGAGCTCGACCTGCAGAACCGCGGCCCGGCGGCCCTGCTCGGCGAGCGGGCGGCCGAGATGCCCGAGTTCTCGTGGGCCGATCCGCCGCGCGACCGCGAGCTGCTGCTCCGGGCGCGGCAAGAGGCCTTCCTGCTGCTCGAGGGCGATCCCGAGCTGCGGCGCATGCCGTCGATCGGCGCGGCGGTCTCGCAGCGCTGGGGCGACTGGCTCGGCGAGTCGGCGCCTGGCGGCAAGGGCAAGAAGGGCAAGGTGGCCGACAAGGCCGCGAACCGTCGGCGGCGCCGGCGGCGGCGGCGCTGAGCGAGGGGAGGGGACATGCCGGCGAGCACGCAGACCGTGGAGATCGACGCCCCCATCGCGCAGGTGTGGGCGACCATCCTCGACTTCCCGTCGTATCCGCGCTTTTTGCCGGACATGGGCGGGGCCGAGGTGCGCCGGGCCGGTCCCCCTGAGTGGGAGGTGGCCTTCGAGCTGCACCTGCTCCGCGACCTGCGCTACACGCTGCGCCTGCACACCCCGGCCCCATGGACCCTGCGCTGGTCGCTGCTCGAGGGCGCCTTCCTTCGCAACGAGGGCGGCTGGGCGCTCGAGGCGCTCAGCCCGACGCGCACCCGCGCGACCTACGAGATTGACGTGCAGGTCGCCATGTACATCCCGGGCAACGTCGTGCGCACCCTGGTTGAGCGCAGCCTGCCCGAGACCCTCGACCGCTTCCGCGCCGAGGCCGAGCGCCGGGCCGCGGCGGGGTGAGCGCGCCCGACGTCGATCCGGTCGAGGCCTGGGTCGAGGCCCTCTTCACCGAGGCGCTCGCCGACCTGCGCTGGCCCGAGCTGCGCAAGGGCGTCCAGGCCCTGTCGGCGCTGTACGTCCACGGCCGCGACAAGGGCGATCTGGCCCCCCGCGCGGCGGAGGGCCGGGGAAAAGCCGCCGCCCTCCGCTGCTTCTTCGCCCCGCTGCACCTGCTCGTGGCGCGGGCCCTGGTGGCGTCGCTGCCGGGCCCGGGGCCGGGCGAGGCCCTCCCCCGCCAGCTGCTCGATCTGGGCTGCGGCAGCGGGGCGGCTGGCGCCGGCGTCGGGCTCCAGCTCGCCGCGCGGGGCGCTCCTCCCGAGATCGACGGCGTGGACCGCGTCGCCGAGCACCTCCCCCACGCCCGCCGCACCTACGGCGCGCTCGGCCTGCGGGCCAAGGTCCGCAGCGGCAGCCTGCCCGGCGCGGTCGGCCAGCCGGGGCCAGGGCAGCTGCTCGTGCTCGGCTGGAGCCTCAACGAGCTCGATCCGGCCGGGCGGACCGCCACCGTCGCCGCGCTGCGGCGGGCGCTCGGCCGCGGCGCGGGCCTGCTGCTCATCGAGCCGCTGTCGACCAAGATCAGCCCGTGGTGGCCCGAGCTCGCCGAGGCCCTCGCCGAGGATGGCGTCAGCGAGCACCTGTTCAAAGAGCGCATCCCGCTGCCCGAGAAGCTGCGCGACATGGACAAGTCGGCCGGCCTCGACCACCAGCTGCTCGGCTGCCGGGCGCTCCACCGCTGGCCGCGGGCGCCGGCGGCCTGAGCGCCGCCCTCAGTCGTGCAGGCCGAGCGACCACGAGAAGCTGTTCTTGAACATCATCTCGAGGTTGGCGAGCCCGACCTCGTCGCTGACCGTGCCGTGGTTCGCCGTCGCGAAGTTGAACAACATCGAGACCGAGCGGCGCCCGGTCGCCGGGTCCTCGTGGGCCAGCCAGACCGGCGTGCCGTAGTGCGAGTGGCGGGCCAGGACCTCGGCCCCGTTGTCGATCTGGGTCGTCCAGTCCATGTCCCACGCGAAGCGGGTGTCCGTGGGGGTGCCGTAGGGGCCCGTGTAGGCGCCGTGGCTGCTCGCCTCGTCCACGTCGATGGTCACGGTGCCGAGCCCCGTGCCGTTGCCGAGGCACTGGCCGAGCAAGGTGATCGGCTCCTCGCCGCTGACCCGCTCGTTGCCAAAGGTGATGTCGTCCTCGAACACCATCGTGTTGGTGCCGGTGGCCTGGGCGCGCAGCATCGCGTCGACCGTGGGCTGGTTGTAGGCCTGCCAGCTCCAGCCGCACTTGCTGTACAGCACGAGATCGTAGGTGCTCAGGTCGGTCCCGGCGGGCAGGCCGCTGGGCGTCTCGTCGAGGCGGTCCATGCCGAGGTCCATGTCGGCCAAGTACTCGGTGAGGGCCTCGGTCTCGGACGCGGTGCGGGCCCGGGCCTCCTCGATGCTGCGGCCGTGGGAGTTGCACTGCCAGCCGGTCACGAAGAGCACCGCGGCCTCATCGGCGCTCCCGTCGCAGTTCTCGTCGCCGGGCCACAGGCGCTCGACCGCGCCGGGGTGGGCCTCGGGATCGCTGTCGTCGCAGTCGCTGCACACGTCGTGGCCGTCGCCGTCGCTGTCTCCGCCGGCCCGCAGCTCGATGTCCAGCCGGGCCAGCGCGCTCTCGTTGCCGTGCTCATCCCGCACCATCGCGACCAGCTGCTTGACCCCCGGGCTGGCGCTCAGCCGCACGGTGGGGTTGGGGTCGAAGGGCAGCCACGCGGTGCAGCCGGCGCCCTCGTTCACGCACATCCGGGTGATCGTCGAGTCGTCGGTGGCGTCGAGGTGCAGGGTCACGTCGCGGTCGGCCGCGCAGGCCGGGCCGCCGAGGGTGTGCAGCACCGGCGGGGTGTACTCGCGGGGCAGGGTCAGGTTGATCGTGCGCCCCAGCCCGACGTTCCCGGCGTGGTCCACGCCGCAGACGCGCGCCCCGTAGCGGGTGCCGTCGAGGCCCGTCTGCCGCAGCGTGGTGGCCGGGCCCACGTCGAGGACGGTGACCCCCGGGCCTGCGGCGCAGGTGTCCGGGGCCCGCTCGAGCGCGTAGGCCACGCGGTAGCCGGCGATGCCGCTGCCGAGCTCGCGGTAGTCCGACCAGGTGAGCGTGAAGCCCCGCTCTTCGACTTCAGCGTCCAGTAGGCCATTGTCGGGGGCGGTGCGGTCGAAGAGGATCCCGTCGGACTGCTCTGCGCTGGTGTTGCCCATCCGGTCGCGGATCCAGACCCGGACCTGCTTCTCGCCCTCGCCGCCGCTGAGCTGCAGGGCGAAGGCCGGGTCGTAGGGCTGCCACGGGCTGCAGCGCGCCGCGGTGGTCGCCGTCTCGCTGACGCAGAGGACATCGGCCCCAGACACGTCGGTCACCACGCTGTTCAGGGTGACGTCCCGGCTCGTGGTGTAGGTGGCGCCGCTGTTGATGGCGAAGCCCGAGACGACCGGCGGGTCGGTCTCGACGATGGCGGTCGCCCGTGCGCTGGCCCCCACGCTCATGTGCCCGGCGGCGTCGAGGGCGCAGACCCGGAAGGACCAGGGCTCGGGCCCCATGCCGATGTGGTCGAGCGCGGTGTCGGCGCCCTCGTAGATCACGGCAGGCAGGTAATTGCAGGAGGGGATGATCGGGCCGGGGCGGCCCACCACCCGGTAGGACGCGACCCGAGAGACGGCGTCGCTGAACCCGCTCCAGCGCAGCGCCGCCCCGCCCGGGAGGGGCGTGGCGCTCAGGGTGCCCGCCGCGGGGGCGCCCTCATCGATCCGCACCTCGGCGGTGGCCGGGGCGCTGATGAGGCCGTCGCTGTCCCGGAACCAGACGGTGAGGGTCTGGCGGTCGACCATCCGCCGGACCGACACCTCGACCTCTTCCTCGATGGGCATCCACCGGCTGGTGCAGCGCCCGGTCAGCGAGAGGCAGTAGGCCTCGACGTAGGTGTCGTCGGCGTAGGCGAGCCCGACGGTGAAGGTCCGGGCGGGCACCCAGCCCCGCGGGTGGTCGAGCACGATCCGACCGGTGGGCGGGCTGCCCGAGCGGCGGCGGTCGCCGGCCGGCGCCGTCTCGGCGGTCCGCAGGGCCGCCTCGTCCGCGGTGTCCTCTGCGGGGCTGCCCGGAGGCGCGCAGGCGAGCAGGCTGAGGGGCAGGAGCGCGAGGACGGCGTGGCTCAGGGCGTTGCGGGCGGGCATGGTTCCTCCGGTGCGGCGGAGGTCGGATCGGCGGGGCGCGCACGAAAGGCCCGAACGCACGAGGACATCGCGGCGGACGGTGGTCTGGTGGAGCCCGCATCGGGCTGGCCCGCACGGGCAGCCCCGTACGCCGTTCCGCGGTGGGCCCGCTCAGGCCGGGGCGGCGGCGCAGCGCTCGACGATGAAGCGGCGCACGCGGTGGTTGAGCGACTCGGGCTGCTCGACCAAGGCGGCGTGGCTGGCGTCGGCGAGCACCATCAGCTCGGCGCCCGGCGTGAGCGCGGCGATCTTCTCGGAGCACCACATGGGCGTGAACTTGTCGTTCTCGGCGGCGATGACCAGCAAAGGGCAGCCGAGCGTGGGCAAGATGCCCCAGGCGTCGTGCTCTTGCAGGGCGAGCACAGAGGACCAAAAGACGCGCTGGTCGAGCGTGCTCAGGTGGCCGAGGTAGCGCAGCAGGTCCTCGCGGCGCGTGTAGTAGGGGTCGACCAGCTGGGCCTTGGTCGCCACGGTCCAGGCGATCGGCGACTCGAGCAGGGGCCGCAGCAGCAGGTTCATCGGCGCCCCGAGCGCGAAGGCCAGCCGGTGCATGCCGGTGAGCAGGGCCTTGCTGCCGCCCCAGTCGAAGAAGGTGTCCAGCGCCTTGCCCGCCGTGCCCAGCGCGAGCACCACGCCCGAGACCCGCGCGGGGTGGCGGCGGCGCAGCTCGAGCGCCACTTGACAGCCCATGCTGTGGCCGACGACGACGGCGGGCGCGGTGATCCCGGCGGCGTCCATCACCAGCGCGCAGTCGTCGGCGTGGCGGGCGACGCTCAGATCGGTGGCCTTGGGATCGCGGATCCGGCTCGACCGGCCGTGGCCGCGGTAGTCCCAGACCAGCACGCTGTGGGTGTCGCGCAGGTCGGCGACCAGGTACTTCCAAAAGAACGTGCTGACGCCTACTCCGTTGCAGCAGACCACCGGCGGGCCCTCGCCCACCCGCCGCCAGTGCAGCAGCTGGCCGTCGGGCGTCCGGCAGGTCCCGGTCGTCACGCCCTCGGCCGGGCCGTCCGCCCCGCCCTTCGCCGCGCTCACCGCTGGGTCCGCTTCGCGCATCGTCCCTCCACGCCGCCGGAGCGGGGGCGGCGGTCTATTCCGCGGGCCGGGCACGCGCGCCCTCCGGTGGGCCCCGCATGCGGAGGGCCTAAGCATGGGCGCGCGCTGATCCGATGCGCCGAGAGAACCAGGAGGCCCCATGTCGATCAACGCCGCCGACGCAATGGAAGATCTCGACCTCGACGCCCTCACCGAAGAGGAGGATGATCGCCGCCGTGCCGAGCGCTTGCCGCTGCACGCCGAGGTCTCGGTGGAGTCGGAGACCAACTTCTTCACCGGCCTGACCGAGAACCTGTCCGAGGGCGGGCTGTTTGTGGCCACCTTCTCTCCCCCGCCGATCGGCGACACCGTCAAGATGCGGGTCAAGACCGATCTGAGCGAAGAGGTCGAGGTGGAGGGCATCGTGCGCTGGCACCGCCGCGACGCCGACGGGTCGATCACCGGCTGCGGCATCCAGTTCGTCGCGCTGGCCGGCCCCGTGGCCCGCGCCTTCGCCGGCGTGATGAGCCGCCTGCGCAAAGAGCCGCTGCTCTACGAGGTCTGAGCCCCGGGGTCGTCGGCCGGGGGCCCGCCCCGGTAGGATCGGCCCATGGACACGCCCGGCCCGCTCCTCTCTCGATCGCCCTTCGGCGCTGGGCCCCCCTCTTTGGAGCGGGGCCTCTTCGTCTGGGGCCTGGTCGCGGCCGCGGCGTGGCGCCTGCGCCTGTCGGGCCGCTTCGCCGGCTGGGAGGAGTCCGACTACGGCAACCTGGCGATGATCCAGGGCGTGCTGGACGGCGGCTTCCTCCACTACGACATGAACCACATGCCCGGGTACTACGCGATGGGCGCCGCCCTGCACGCGGTGCTCGACGACGCGCTGTGGGCCGGCCGCTCGCTCGATCTGATCGGCGGCCTCGTGGCCTGGGCGCTGGCGGTGCAGCTCGCCCGGCGCCTCTTTGGCCTGCCCGTCGCTGTCATCAGCGGCCTGCTGCTCATTGTCCAGCCCGAGTTCGCGCTCTACACCGGCAGCCAGCTGCGCGAGCCGGTCTACACGGGCGCGCTGATGGGCTGCCTCAGCGCGCTCATCCACGGGCGGCTGCTGCTCGCCGGGCTGCTCGCGGCGCTCACCTTCTCGGTGCGCTTCGACGCGATGTTCATCCTCCCGCCGCTGGTCTTGGGCGCCCTGCTCGGCGCCCGACCCCGGCCCTCGCCCCGCGCGCTGCTCGGCGCGCTGCTGCCCCTGCCGCTGGCGATCGGCGCCTGGTCGGCCTACTGCAGCGTCGAGCACGGCACGTGGGCCTTCTGGTCGCACAGCGTCGAGGTCAACGTCGAGACCGGGCTCGGCGCCGAGCACGAGGACCGCGGCGCCTGGCTGCGCAACGGCGCGCGGGTGGCCTGGGGCATGGCCGGGCACCTGCTGCCCTGGCGCATTGGCTGGGGCGTCTGGATCGGCCTGCTGGTGGGCCTCGTGCGCGCGCCTTGGCGCGAGAGCGGCGGCGTCCGCACGCTGCACCTCGCCGGGCTGCTGCTGCTCGGCTTTTGGCTGTCGGTCGGCTTTGTTGGTCAGCACGAGCCCGACCACAACCTGTATTGGAAGTGGATGTACCCGCTGGTGCCGGTGCTCGTGCCGATCGGCGTCGCCGGCCTGCTCGGGCTGCTCCAGGCCCTGCCGGCCCGCCTGGGCGCCGCGCCGCGGGTCGCCGTCGTCGCTCTGGCGCTGCTGCAGGCGCTCGCCTCGGCCCACCGCGAGACCGAGCGCCAGGTGCTGCGCTCGGTGGCCTGGTACCAGCCCCAGGTCGATCTGGCGGCGTGGATCGAGGCGCAGGTGCCCGAGCAGGACGCCGTCTGGGTCGACAACATCCCCGCCTGTTGGCTGCGCCGGCGCCCGCAAGAGCGGCGGATGACGTCCTGGTACGACATCGAGACCCAGCCCGAGGGTGACCCGGTCGACCTCGCGCGCCAGCTGCGCGCCGGCGAGGTGCGGTGGGTGCTGTGGTTCGCCGAGGGCTGGACCCAGGCCCCGCGGGTGGCGCCGGCCCTGGCCGCCGGCGGGATCATCGAGCTCGACGGTGTTCAGCTCATCGAGCGGGCCCGCGAGGACGGCTATGGCTGGATCTTCTACCAGGTGGCCCCGCCCGGACCGCCGCCGCCGCTGCCCGCGCCCCTGCCGGCCCTGCCGCCCGAGGTCGCCGCCTACGCGGCCAGCCAGGCCCGCTGAGCGCGGTGAGGGGAGGGGAGCCTATGGCGTCCAGCACGTCATCCTCGCCGCCCGCGCAGAAAGGTGCGACGGCGCCTTGACTGGGGGACCAGCAGGAGATACGAGCGCTGCGTCCGGAAGCGGACATCCCCGTGTGGGGGGATAGCTCAGTTGGGAGAGCGCTGGAATCGCACTCCAGAGGTCGAGGGTTCGAGCCCCTTTCTCTCCACTCCGAACCCCGGGTCGCGCAAGCGGCCCGGGGTTCGTCAATTTCAGCCCGCCTCCACCGGCGCCCCGCCCGCGGCAGCGGGGCGCGGCCGGCGCGGGGCTACTCCTCCCAGGGCTCTTTGGGGATGACGACCGGCGGCGGATCTCCGTCGTCGGGCAGCGGCCAGGTGTTGCCCCACATGCTGCGCCCGCCGTCCACCACCAGGGTCTGCCCGGTGATGTACGCGCCGCCCGGCCCGGCGAGGAAGGCGACCAGCGCGGCGACCTCTTGCACCGACCCGAGGCGCTTGAGCGGGACCTCGGACTGCATGGCCTGGGCCACCGCGGCGCCGTCTGGGTAGTTGTTCATCCCGCTGCTGAGGATGAGCCCGGGCGCGACGCAGTTGACCAGCACGCCCCGCGGCGCCCACTCCACCGCCAGCGTGCGGCTCATCGCCTCGACCCCGGCGCGGGCGGCCACCGAGTGGGCCATGCCCGGGAAGCCGCGGCTGGTCAACATCGTGATGTTGATGACCCGCCCGCCCCGCTCGCCCATCACCCGGTCGAAGACCGCCCGGGTGAGGTTCCACGTGCCCGTGAGGTTGGTCTGGACCACCGCGTCCCAGCCTTTGGGCCGGATGGTCTCGGCCGGCGCGAGGAACTGTCCGCCGCCGTTGTTGACCAGCACGTCAATCCGACCGAGCTGGTCGACCACCGCGCCGACGAAGGCCTCGACGCTGTCGCGGTCGCGGATGTCCAGCGGCAGGCCGAGCACCTCGACGCCGAGCTCGGCGCTCAGGCCGGCGGCGGCGCGGGCGTAGTGCTCGGGCTTGCGGCTGGCGATGACCACCCGGGCGCCCTGGCCCACCAGCTCGCGGGTGATCGCGGCGCCGATGCCGGTGCCGCCACCGGTGACGACGGCGACCTGACCGGCCAGCACGTCGGGGAGAAAAAGCCTGCTGGGCATGATGTCCTCGGGTCGGGTAGGTGCGCGCCCATGCGCATCCTCGTCACAGGCGCCAGCGGTTTTGTCGGCGCCCACCTCTGCCTCGCGGCCGCGGGCGCCCACGAGGTCTGGGGCCTCCACCATGCCACAGCCCTCGACCTGCCCGGCGTCACGCCGGTCAAGGCCGACCTGCGCCGCGGCAACACCACCGCCCGGCTGCGCGCGCTGCGCCCCGACTGGGTGGTGCACGCCGCCTGCAAGATCAAGGGGCCCGACGCCGCCGCCCAGAGCGCCGCGATGATGGACACCGTGCTCGGGGTGGGCCTGCCGGTGCTCTACCTCTCGTCGACGGTGGTCGGCTGGGCGCGGCCCACCGCCTACGGGCGCGCGCGGGCCGACGATGAGCGGCGGCTGATGCAGAGCGGCCTGCCCTACGCCATCCTGCGGCCGAGCGCGCCCTATGGCCCGCGGCTCGCCCACCACCGCCCGCGCCACACCGAGAGCTTCCACACCCTCGCCCAGCTCGTTGAGCGCAGCCCGGTGGTGCCGCTGATCGGCGACGGCGCCTACCGCCGCCAGCCGGTGCACGTGCGCGACCTCGCCGCGGCGGCCCTGGCGCTCATCGACCGCGGGGGGCACCCGACCCCGCTCGAGGCCGGCGGGCCGGCGCCGCTGGCCTTCCGCGAGATCGTCGCCCAGATCGCCGCCGCGGCCGGCACGCGCCCCCGCCTGCTGCCGCTGCCCAAGGCGCTCTTCGTCCGCCTCGCCGCCCTGCGCCCCGACTTTGAGCCCGAGCTCATCGCCGCGGTGGACGCCGATGAGCTGGCCGATCCCGGGCCGCTGCGCGCGCTGACCGGCACGCGCCCCCGGCCCTTCTCTCCGGTCGACCTGCTGCGCGGGCCGCGGCCCGGGGGCTGAGCGCGCCGGCCGGCGGGTGAGGGCGCCTCCGGCGGGGTCGCGGGCTCCCCGCGCGCCGCTCGCGGGCGCCGGCCGCGGCCCTCCTCCTCCACCTTGACGTGCTGCGCGTCGCTCTCGGCCCCTCCCTCGCCTCGGGCCCCCCGCGTCGGCTACCAAGCGGGCGGAGGTCCCATGCACCTGAGCCCGAGCCCGCGCGCCGCTGCGCTGCGCGACCAGGTCCGCCGCTTCATCCACGAGCGGGTCGCCCCGGTCGAAGACGCGCTGCTGCGCCGCCAGCGCCAGCTGCCTGACCCCTGGGTCGTCCTGCCCGAGGTCACCGCGCTCAAGGCCGCCGCCCGCGCCGAGGGCCTGTGGAACCTCTTCCTGCCCAGCGAGAGCGGCCTGACCGTCGTCGACTACGCCCACCTCGCCGAAGAGATGGGCCACAGCGCGCTGGCGCCCGAGCTGTTCAACTGCAACGCGCCCGACACCGGCAACATGGAGGTGCTCGAGAAGTACGGCGACGAGCAGCAGCGCCGCACCTGGCTGCTGCCCTTGCTCGAGGGGCAGCTCCGCAGCGCCTTCTGCATGACCGAGCCCGAGGTCGCCAGCAGCGACGCGGGCAACATCCGCGCGCAGATCATCGACGACGGCGACGATCTGGTGCTCAACGGCACCAAGTGGTGGAGCACCGGCGTCGGCCACCCCGACTGCCGCCTGCTCATCTTCATGGGCCTGCACCAGCCCGAGGCCCACCGCCACGCCCGCCACAGCATGGTGCTGGTGCCCCGCGACAGCCCCGGCGTCGAGGTGAAGCGCCTGCTCACCGTCTTCGGCGACCAAGACCCGCCCTATGGCCACGGCGAGGTCGTGTTCCGCGACGTGCGGGTGCCCCGGGCCAACCTCATCGCCGGACCCGGTCGGGGCTTCGAGATCGCCCAGGGGCGCCTCGGACCCGGGCGGATCCACCACTGCATGCGGTGCATCGGCGCCGCCGAGCGGGCCTTGGCCCTGCTGTGCGCGCGGGCCGGCGCCCGGGTGGCCTTCGGCAAGCCGCTGGTCAACCTCGGCGGCAACCGCGACATCATCGCCGACGCGCGGATCCGCATCGAGATGGCCCGCCTGCTCACGCTCAAGGCCGCCCACCTCATCGACACCGAGGGCGTCTTCGCCGCCATGGCCGAGATCAGCGCGATCAAGGTGGTCGCTCCGAGCCTGGCCTGCGACATCATCGACCAGGCCATGCAGGTGCACGGCGGGGCCGGGCTGAGCGAAGACACCCCGCTGGCCGCCATGTACGCCCAGGCCCGGGTGCTGCGCCTCGCCGATGGGCCCGACGAGGTGCACCGCGGCCTCATCGCGCGCATCGAGCTGGCCCGGCAGGCCGAGGCGGCGGCCGAGCGGGCCGCGGCGGTGCCCCGGTGAGCGGGGCGCCGGGCCTCGCCCTCGACGACGGGCGGGCGGTGCGGGCCGAGGATGACCTGCCCATGGACGCCCTGATGGACGTGCTGCAGGCCGCGTTGCCCGGCCTCGACGGCCCGCCCACGCTGCGCCAGTTCCCCGGCGGGGCCAGCAACCTGACCTACCTGCTGCGCTGGCCCGACCGCGAGCTGGTGCTCCGGCGCCCGCCGCGGGGCCGTCGGGTCGGCGCCGCCCACGACATGGTGCGCGAGGCGCGGATCTTGCGCGCGCTGCGGCCGCACTTCCCCCTGGTGCCCGCGGTGCTGCTGGTCTGCGAGGACGAGGGCCCGCTCGGCGCGCCCTTCTTCGTCATGGAGCGCCTGCGCGGCCTCATCCTGCGCGAAGACATCCCAAGCGGCGTCGCTGATTCGCCCGAGGCCCAGGCGGCGCTGTGCGGCGGCGTGCTCGACGCGCTCTCGGCGCTGCACGCGGTCGACGTCGAGGCGACCGGCCTCGCCGCTTTGGGCAAGGGCCCCGGCTACGCCCGCCGCCAGATCGACGGCTGGAGCGCGCGCTGGCGCGCGGCCCGCACCGAGGGCGCGCCCGACGGCGAGCGCGTGATGGCCTGGCTCGACGCCCACTGCCCCGAAGACAGCGCCCAGCGGCTGATCCACGGCGACTACCGCTTCGACAACGTGATGCTGTCGCCCGAGGCGCCCCACCCCGTGATCGGCGTGCTGGACTGGGAGATGGCCACGGTCGGGTGCCCCCTGATGGACTGGGGGGCCAGCCTCGCGTACTGGGTCGAGGCCGAAGATGACCTCGTGATGCACATGATGCGCCGCCAGCCGACCCAGCTGCCCGGCATGCCGACCCGCGCGCAGATCTGGGCGCGGGTGGGCGAGCGCCGCGGCGCCCCGGTCGACGACCCGCAGGTCTATGAGATCTACGGGCTGTTTCGGCTCGCAGCGATCCTGCAGCAGATCTGGGCCCGCGTGGTCGCCGGCCACACCCGCAACCCCGCCTTCGCAGCCTTCGGGGACAGCGCCGCCTACCTCATCCTGCGCTGCGAGGGGCTGCTCGACGCCCGCGGAGATCGTTGATGGCCACGTTGTTCTTGCTGCGTCACGGCCAAGCCGGCGACATCATGGGCGACTACGACCGCCTCTCGCCCCTCGGCGTCGAGCAGTGCGCGGCGGCCGGCGCCCGCTGCCCCTTCGTGCTGCCCTTGGCCTGGGCCCGCTGCGGGGCG
>JBJONS010000356.1:0-3505 GCA_046051725.1 Pseudomonadota bacterium
TGCTCTGCGCGAGTGGCGCCGCAGCGCATGGGCCGCCTGCGGGCCTGCGGGCCTGCGGGCCTGCGGGCCTGCGCTCAGCGGGCGGGCGGGGACGCGGCGTCGTCGACCACCGCCGTGAACATCGCGCTGAGCCGGCTGTGGCCGGCGGGCGTGGGGTGGATGCAGGTCAGGTCGAAGTAGACCGGGGCCTCAGGCCCCCGGTAGCAGGGGTTCTCGGGATCGGTCGACGCGAAGCCGTGGCCGCAGAACTCCTCCTGCAAGAACAGCACGTCGGTGCGGGTCTCTACCGCGATCTCGGCCCAGGCGGCGTTGAGGTAGCCGGTGGCGAAGCCCACCTCATCGGCCTGCCCGCCAAAACCGAGCTGATCGGCCATCGGGCAGGCGCTCAGATCGCCGGTGGTGTCGGTGAACTCGTAGACGTTGGCCGAGATCACCGCGACGCCGCCTGGGAACATCAGGTCGGCGTTGTCGCGGAACCACCACATGGCGTCGCGCTGGAAGCCGACCGCCCGGTCCAGCACGGCGAGGGAGGCCTCGACGCCGCCGCCCTCGAGCAGCGTGCTGGCGGCGGCGAAGATGTCGTTGCCGCCCATGGTGCCGACCACCAGGGTGCGCTTGTCGCTCGGTGTAGGGAAGCACGTCGGGATCTGCTCGTTGGCGTAGTCGTCGGTGCGCGCGCCAAAGCGGCTGCAGTCGGCGATCTCGAGGTCGGCGCCGAACCGGGCCTGCATGGCCTCGGCGAACAGCGCCCGCCAGATCTGATCGGAGGGGGTCGGCGGCGTGCCGGCGGTGATGGAGTCGCCGAGAAAGACGAGCCGCTCGATGCCCTCGATGTCTTGGTGGTCTGAGCCCTGGCAGTGGTGGCCGGCCACCACGCCGAAGTTCTCGTAGACCGGGAAGCCCGCCGCCACCGGATCGATGTCGGACCAACAGTTCTCGTAGAGCGGGGCGTCGGGGTCCCAGCCGCCGTCAGCCGGGCCGGTGTCTTCGCCGACCCCGCCGCCGTCCCCGGCCGGGGCGTCGTCTTTGGGGGCGTCCGCGCCGCCACGGCAGGCCGCGGAGAGGGCGAGGCTGAGCGCGAGGGCGGGGGCGGCGGTGGTGCGCATGGGAGAGCCTCCAGACGGGCGGATGCTCGCACAGCGCCGGGCCCCCCGCCAGCCCGCGCGGCGGGCGCCTCAGGCCGCGGCGAGGCGCCGCTGCTCGGCGTCGACGTGCTGGTCCATCACGCGGAACCACAGCGGGGGCACGAGCGCGAGCAGGATCATCGCCGGGTAGCCCTGGGGCAGCTCGGGCGCGGCCTCGAAGTGGCGCAGGACCGGGTAGGGCCGGCCGGCGTTGGCGTGGTGGTCGGCGTGGCGGGTGAGCTCGAAGAGCAGCACGCGGCCGATGGCCCGGTCGCTGGTCCACGAGTGCACCGGCGCGACCCGCTCGTAGCGGCCGTCGGGGCGCAGCTCGCGCACCAGGCCGTAGTGCTCGACGTAGTTGACGGTCTCGAGCAGCAGCGCGCCGCCGAGCCCGACGCCGACGAGGGCGAGGCCGGCCGCGGGCCCCAGCGCCAAGCCGACCCCCGCCACGAGGCCGAGCTGCACGAGGGCGCCGACCAGCACCTCGTTGTGCAGGCCGTGCGCCGCCTGGCCGCGCTGGCGCAGGCGCTTGACCTCAAGCGCGTAGGCGCTGCGCCAGCTGCCGGTCACCGAGCGCAGCCAGAAGGCGTAGAGCGGCTCGCCGCGGCGGGCGCTGGCCGGGTCGTCGGGGGTCGCCACGCGCACGTGGTGGCCGCGGTTGTGCTCGACGAAGAAGTGGACGTAGAGGCTGCTGAGGAGCGCGAGGCGGGCGGCCCACTGGTGCAGCGGGCGCTGCCGGTGCCCCAGCTCGTGGCCGAGGTTGATGCCGATGGCCCCGCAGGAGAGCCCGACGGTCGCCACCGCGCCGGCGAGGGTCAGGCCCGACCAAGCGCCGGCCGAGACCCCGACGAGGAAGCCCACCAGCAGGGCGATGTGGAGCCCGAGCGCCGTGAAGATGACCGCGTCGAAGACCCACAGGCGGGCGCGGCGGGCGGCCTCTTCTTCGGCGCTGTGGTTGCGGTACGAGCCGGGCAGGAAGGCCTCAATGACCGGCAGCACGCCAAAGACGAGCAGCGGTACCCCCCAGGTCCACAGGCCGCCGGCCCACAGGCTGAGGGCGGCGAGCAGCGGGATCAACACGATGGCGGAGTACGCGAGGGCGGGCATGGGTCCTCCGGGCGCGGGGTGGTATACCGAACGGTTGTTATTGAACCCGGAGCGGCCCTCGCTGTCAAGCGGCGGGCGGGCGGACATGAAACATCGCCCCCGCTGGATTTGACAAGGCGTTCAGGGGCGGGCTTGCTGCCCGGTTTTTACCCTGTGGGCGGAGGTGAAGAGCACATGCCCACTGCCACGAGCCACAAGAACGGTCTGCCCTGCTGGGCCGATCTGGCGTCCACCGATCCCGCCGCCGCCCGCGCCTTCTACGCGGCCGTGCTCGGCTGGACCTTCGACGAGCCGAGCCCCGAGTTTGGCCACTACAGCAACGCCCGCAAAGACGGCGCCGCGGTCGCCGGCGTGGCCGGCGTGATGCCCGGCGCGCCGCCGATGTCGCTGTGGACGATCTACCTGGCGGCCGACGACGTCGCGGCGGCGACCTCCCGCGTGGTGGCCGCCGGCGGGTCGGTGGCCCTCCCCCCGATGGAGGTGGGGCCCTTTGGCCACATGGCCGTCGTCGCCGACCGCCACGGCGCGCACTTCGGCCTCTGGCAGGGCAAGTCCCACGTCGGCTTCGGCCTGGTCGACGAGCCCGGCGCGCCCTGCTGGTACGAGGTCAACACCCGCGGCGGGGCCGACACCGCCAAGTTCTACGCCGAGGCCTTCGGCCTGACCGACAGCCCGATGCCGGGCAGCGAATACTGGACGCTGGGCTACGACGGCCAGATGAGCTTCGGCGTGCTGCAGATGAACGAGCAGTGGGGCGACATGCCGCCCTCGTGGATGGTCTACTTCGCGGTCGAAGACTGCGACGCGGCGGTCGAGCGGGTGCGCGCGGCCGGCGGCGCGGTGATGGTGCCCCCCTTCGACATCCCCTACGGGCGGATCGCGGTGGTGAGCGACCCCACCGGTGGCGTCTTCACGCTGATGAAGCTGGCCGCGGCGCCCCCCGAGGCCTGATCGGCGCGCTGGCGCTACAGGGCGCCGCTGCGCGGTCCGATGCCCGCCGGCAGAGGAGCGCGCCGTGGCCGCTATGGACTCCACCACCCTGATGGACCGGCTCATCCGCCGCGGCGCCGCCGCGGTCGAGCTCGCGCTGGCCGAGGGGCTGGTGCGGTGGGTCGACCACCGCGGCGAGCCGGTGGCCTGGGCCCGCTGCAGCCCGACCCTGTCCTTCGAGCCGGCGCGCGAGGCGCTGGTCTGGGCGCGGGCCTGGCCCGGGCTCACCGGCCTCGACGCGACGCCGGCCCCGCCTGGCCCGCCCGAGCGCCGGCCGGTCGACG
>JBJONS010000357.1:0-7313 GCA_046051725.1 Pseudomonadota bacterium
CACGAGGCCGGCGCCGGTGGTCTGGGCCCAGGCCCGCTCGGCGTCGATGTCGGCGTCCTCGGTCCAGCCGCGCTGGCCGGTGTTCTCGAGGTGCCACTGGTCGGCGGCGAGCGGGTCGTCAGGCAGGGCGTGGGGCCGCAGGCGCAGGGCGAGGTCGGGGTGGGCCCAGCGCACGCCGGGCCGCCCGCGCAGCGCGCGCGAGAGCGCCAGCTCGTCGCCGTCGGCCGGCCGCAGGCGCAGGACGTCACCGGCCCCCCGCAGCTCGACCAGCGCGTCCACCGCGGGATCTTGGGCGAGCGCCGCCCGCGCCGCCGCCGCGCCCGCCGGATCGAGGCCCAGCACCAGCCAGCCCGTGCGCTGGACCGGCACCCCGTCGATCGCCCCGTCGACGATCCGCAGCACCGCGTCGCTCTCGTTGGGGAAGAACCACAGCGCGCCGTCGGCGTGGGCCGGAGCGGCGGCGGAGAGGGCCAGCGCGCAGGCGAGGGTGCAGGCCGCGCTTCGCCGGAGGGCCGGCCTCGCCAGCCGAGGGCGCGCGCCGCGCGCGATGGACCGGGGCCACGGAGTGGAGAATTCGGGCATGCACGCCTCCGCGGGGAAGCCTACCCCGCGCGGCCGGGCCGCCGTCCGCCCAGGATAGGCTCCCCTCCGGACGGCGCCCGGGCCGGCCCCGCGCCGCAGGCGCCCTCCCCCTCCCGCGGAGCTGACCGATGCGGACGCGCCCCCTCTCGCTGCTCCCCGGCGCCCGCGCGGGCCTCTTGCTGGCGTTGGCGTTGGCCGCCTGCGGCGCCGACCCCAAGGACGCCGACAGCGACAGCCCAGCCGACGGCGCAGACGGGTCGTCGGACGGCACGGACAGCACGGATGGCGCGGACGGCGCGGACGGCGAAGACAGCGGCACGGACGGCGAAGACAGCGGCGCCCCCCTGCCGCTGGCCGGCTGCGGCGACGGCGTGGTCGAGGGCGCCGAGGCCTGCGACGAGGGCGCGGCCAACTCCGACACCCGGCCCGACGCCTGCCGCACGACCTGCGCCCTGCCCGGCTGCGGCGACGCGGTGATCGACAGCGGCGAGTCCTGCGACGACGGCGGGCGCCTCGGCGGCGACGCCTGCCGCCCCGACTGCAGCCCCGCCGTCGGCGCGCTCGAGGCCGAGCCCAACGACGCGCCGTCCACCGCGACCCCGATCGCCGCGGGCCTGGTCGAGGGCGCCCTCGGCGAGGGTGACGTCGACTGCGTGGTGCTCGAGGCGCCGGCCTGCGCGGCGGTGCGGGCCGCCCAGACTGAGGGCTGCGGGGCCAACCTGCAGCTGCGGCTGCACGACCCCCTGGGGCGGCTGGTCGCGGTCGGCCTGCCTGACGCCGCGGGCTGCCTGCGGCTCGACCCGGCCGACGCCCCGGGCGCCGCTTTTGTCGCCGCGGGCCCTCAGACCCTCTGCCTCGCCGCCCTCGACACGGCGACCCCGACCAGCGCGCCGCTCTGGGCGCTGCAGGTCGGCGTCGAAGACAGCCCGCCGACCAGCTGGGGCGCCGCCGACGACATCGACCGCGACGGCATCCCGGCGAGCTGCGACGAGGACATCGACGGGGACAGCGTGCCCAACGACGAAGACAACTGCCCGGACCTGCCCAACGGCCCCGGCCTCGACGTGCTGCGCACCAGCGCCGACGGCTTCCTGCGCGACCTGCTGGTGGCCGGCCCCTACACCGGCACCACCAGCGCCGACCGCTGCCGGCCCAGCGACGCCGATCTGGTGGCCAGCCCCGACAGCGCCGCCGCGCCGAGCCCGGGCGCGGCCGCCGGCGCGCTGGCCTGGACGGTGCTGCGCAGCCCGAGCGATCGCATCGAGCTGCTCACCGACTTCGGCGGCGTCTCGGCCCCCCGCGAGGTCTACGCGGCGGTCTACCTGCGCAGCCCGACCGCCCGCGCCGCCACGCTGGCCCTGGGCCCCGACGACGGCGCCCGGGCCTGGCTCGACGACGCCGAGGTGCTCGAGGTCAGCAGCTGCCAGGGCACCAACGTCGACCAGTTCCAGGCCGAGATCGCGCTGAGCGGCGGCTGGCAGCGGCTGATGGTCAAGGTGCGCGACCAGGGCGGAGGCTGGGGCACCTACATCCGGCTGCTCGACGGAGATGGCCTGCCGATCACCGATCTCGAGCTCGCGCTCGGCCCCGACGGCGTGGACGTGCTCGACCAGACCGACAGCGACGGGGACGGCGTCGGGGACGTGTGTGACGACACGCCCTGAGGCCGCCGCGCCCCGCGGCCCGCGCCGCCGCTGGGCGGCCCTGATCGCCGCGCTCTGCCTCGCCGGCGCGCAAGACAACGTGCAGCTGCGCAGCTTCGACGAGGTCTACACCCGGGTCAACGCGGTGCACCCGCGGCCCGACCAGCTCGGCCCGGCGTGGGAGGCGGCCTACCAGCGCCTGCGCCCGCAGGCCGCGCAGGCCGAGAGCAACGCCGCGGTCGCCATCCCCATCCACGAGCTGCTGCGGACCCTGCCCGGCCGCCACCACGCCCTGCTGCGGTCGGGCGGGGAGCCGTCGGCGCCCCCGCCGCCGCGGGACCCGACGCCCGCGCCTCCGGCCCCGGCGGTCGCCGGGGACGGGCCCGCCGCGCCCCCTGCGGCGCCATTGGCGTCCAGCACGTCCAGCACGTCCAGCACGTCCGGCACGACCGCGCCCGCCGCGCCGCCGCCTCCCCTGGCCCAGCGCCCGCCCGCGCCCTTCTTCCCCGGCGAGCGCGGGATGCCCGGCCTGCTGCCCCTCGAGGTCGACGGTGCGGTGCGCGTGGCCTGGCTGGCCCCGGGCGGCGCTGCCGCGCAGGCGGGCGTGCAGCTCGGTGATCACATCGAGTCGGTCGACGGTGCGCCCTGCCCGGCGGCCCCCGCCTGCCTCGCCCCCGAGCGGGCCCCGGGGAGCGCCGTGCAGCTCACGCTGCGGCCGGCCGCCGGCGGCCCGCCCCGCACCCTGACCCTGGCCGCCGACCAGCCCCGGGTGGTGGTCACGCCGCCGATCGGCGCCGCGCCGGCGATGCGGACGCTCAGCTGGAGCGCCCAGCTGCCGCTGGCCAGCGGCGGCCACGCCGAGCTGCTCGGGCTGAGCGCGATGAGCGTGGCGGCCGGCCAGCGCATCCACGACCGCCTCGGCCGCCTGCAGGCCGAAGGCGACCGCGGCCTCATCCTCGATCTGCGCGAGAACCCGGGCGGCCTCGTCCAGCTCGCCAGCGCAGTCGGCAGCTACCTCTTCGCCGGGCCCACGGCGCTCGGCGCGCTGCGCACGCGGGCCGACACCCTGACCTTCCGCACCTTCCAAAAGCCGCCCAGCCAGGTCTTCACCGGGCCGGTCGCCGTGCTGGTCAGCCCGGGCACCGGCAGCACCGCCGAGCTGGTGGCCGGCGCGCTTCAAGAGCTGGGCCGCGCCCGGGTCTTTGGCGCGACGAGCATGGGGGCGGTCGAGTCGGCCCTCATCGAGCCGCTGCCCAACGGGGATCGCCTGCAGCTCGTCATCGCCACCATCGAGCTGCCCTCGGGCGCGGCGATCGAGGGGGCCGGGGTGCGCCCCGACGAGGCGCTGCCGGACCCCGCCCGCCGCGGCGCGCTGGGGCAGGACCCGACCCTGCAGGCCGCCCTCTCCTGGATCGACCTGCGCCGCTAAGCCCGGGCCGGCGCCCCTCCGGCCCTCCCCTCCGGCCCTCCCCTCCGGCCCTCCCCTCCCCTCAGCCGCCCCTCCCCTCGAGGCCCCATGCACCTGCCTGCGCCGCGCGCCGCCGTCCTCCTCCTCGCCCTCGCCGCCGGCTGCGCGAAAACGGGCGCCCTGCCGGCGGTGCAAGAGGTGGACGACGTCTTTGTCCGGGCCGCCCTGGCGACCAAGGCCGAGGTCGAGCCCGCCCCCTACATGGAGATGACGGGGGAGGTCATGGTGCCGATGGCCGGCCTGCGCTTCCCCATCCGGGTGCAGATGGACGCGCCCTTCGACAGCCTGACCTCGGCCGAGGTGCCTGGCCTGGGCACCATCCTCGACGGCTACGTCGACGGGGTCGCCTTCGAGGTCAACCCGCTGGTCGGCGCCCGCATCAAGGACGGCCCCGAGGCCAGCCAGGTGGCCCTCGACTCGGACCCGCGGCCCTGGTCCAACCCGGCCGCGCGCTACCCCACCCGTCGCTTGGCGGGTCAGGCCGAGCACGCCGGGGTCACCTGCCACGTCGTCGAGGCGAGCCTGCACCACGGCGCCACCGAGCGGCTGTACTTTGGCGTCGAGGACGGCCTGCCCCGCGGCAGCGAGCGCACGGTCCACACGGCGATGGGCCCGGTCGAGACCCGCCTCGAGCTCTACGACTACGCCGAGCTCTGCCGCGGCTACCCGACGCCGGCGCGGATCATCACGCACACCGGCCCGCTGAGCCAGACGGTCGTCTTCACCGCCTGCCGCACCGAGCCCCTGCCGCGCGATCTGCAGGTCCCCGCCGAGATCCTGAACCTGCGCGCCCAGAGCCGGGCGCTGCCGGTGCCGCCGCCGACCAGCGGCGAGCCGCCGCACCCGACCCTGGCCCCCGACCCGCACGCCGGACACGGGCACTGAGCCCAGAACGCTGCACACAGCGCTCTGAGCACCGAGGCGGGCGCGCTCGGCGCTGATCTGGTGCCTTAGGCCTCGGCCGCCGGCTCGACCCCGTCGGCCAGCGCCTCGACCTCGGGCGCGAGGTAGAGCCCGTCGAGGGCCTCGCGCGCCCACGGGGCGTCGACCCGCCGGCTGAGCCGGACCGCCACCGCCTGGGCGATGGGGAGCTCGGCCCAGATGGCGGTGGCCAAAAAGCGCAGCCCGTCGTCGGACGGGAGCGGGCGGTGCGCGGGCGCAGCGCACAGGGCCGCGCAGCGGCCGCAGAGCAGCAGGGCGCGGTCGGCGTCGGGCGCGTCCGGCGCGGGGCCCGGCTCGACCACGCTGAGGCTGCCGCCCTCGCCGCAGAGCTCGCAGCGGCTGCGGGCCCTTCGGCTCAGGTCTTTGCCGAGGGCAGCGACCTCGGCCCGCCGATCTTCGACCGCCGCGCGGGCCCGCGACACGCTATGACCGCCGGTTCCAGGCCGTCATCCGCGAGAACAGCTCGGTGCGGCTGTGCACCCCGAGCTTGCGGTAGATGGCCTTGAGGTGGTTGCGGACCGTGTGCTCGCTGATGAAGAACCGGCGCGCGAGGTCGCGGGTGTTCACGCCCTGGGCGAGCGCGAGCAGCAGCTCTTCTTCGCGGGGCGAGAGCGAGGCCCGGGCCTCGGGATCGAGCCCAGCGAGCGGGTCGGGGCCCTCGACGGGGCGCTCGGCGGGGCGCGGGGCGCCGCGATCGACCGCGGGCGCGGCGCTGGTGCTGGGCAGCAGCACCGACTGCAGGCTGGCCAAGGTCGACGACCACTCTTCGAGCTGCTCGCGGGCCCGGCTGACCGCCTCGAGCGTGCGCCGGCGCTCGATGGCCCGCCCGACGGCCTCGCCGAGCTTGCCGAAGTCGAGGGGCTTGGTGAGGTAGTCGACCGCGTCGTGGCGCAGCGAGGTGATGGCCGTGCTCAGCGTCGGGTGCCCGGTCACGAGGATGACCGGCAGCGGGTAGGGCGCGCCCTTGAGCGCCGACAGCAGCTCGAGGCCCTCGTTGCCCGGCATCGAGATGTCGGTCACCAGCACGTCCCAGTGGCCTTGCTCGAGGGCGGCGAGCACGCCGGCGCCGTCGGCGACCCAGCGGGTCTCGTACCCGTGTCGGCCGAGGTAAAGGCCGATGGCCTCGCCGAAGACGCGGTCGTCGTCGGCGACCAGGATGCGCTGGGGCATGCAGGGGGCTCCGAGGGGGGGGGCCGGCGCGCGGCGCGGCCCAGTCGAACGGGGGAGAGAACGCCGGAAGCGGGGGGACAACCGGAGTATCACAGTCGATTGACGCTGCCCGAGCGCCGCAACACGCGGCGACACGGACCGCGCCGCGGCGGGGCGCCGACCCCGAGCACCGACGCACACTGACGCACTGAGCCGGACCCGAGCGAGCCGCGCCTAACCTGCCCCCTCCGCCTGAGGACCGCCACGACAGGTCCATTTCACCCCGCGTCCGCGGAGCCCCGGAGGAAGCCCCCCACTGGCTCGCCCTGGCTGCGGGCCCCGCCGCCGCTTCGGGTAGACTGCGGGCGCGCCTCCACACGGGCGCACCCGTGGAGGACCCATGCCGCTCCCGCACCACAGCGCCCCGCACGCCGACCCTGCCCGCCTCGGCGCGGCCCTCACCACCAGCCGCCGCGCGCTGATCTCGGGCATCGCCGGGGGCGTGGGCCTGCTGAGCCTGCCCGCCAGCCTCGTCGGCTGCGCCAAGCCGGGCGGCCTCGCCGCGCTGGACCGGACCAGCCCCTTCCCTGAGCTGGATCATCCGCTGCTCAGCCGCCTGCTCAGCACGCTCAGCGCGCGGGGCGCGACCGGGGCCGACGTCTACGCCCAGCGGGCCCGCCGCAACCGCCTGCGCCTCGAGGACGGCATCATCTCGTCGGCCAGCACCACCATCGACCAGGGCGTCGGCCTGCGCGCCCTGCTCGGCGACAAGGCCGGCTACGCCTTCACCGAAGACCTGTCGCCAGCCGCGCTCGAGGCCGCCGCCCGCACCGCCGCCTCGATCGCCAACACCGCGCCGGCCCAGGCCGCGCCGCAGGCCTTTCAGGTCGGCGCGCCCGACCGCCACTACCGCCTCGCCCTGCCCTGGGCCGAGGTCGGGGTCGACCAGAAGCTGCCGCTCATCCAGCGGGTCGAGGCCATCGCCAAGGGCCTCGACCCCCGGGTCAGCCGGGTCAGCATCACCTGGTCGGACGACGACGAGAGCGTGCTGCTCGCCACCCTCGACGGTCGCGTGATGGTGGACCGCCGGCCGATGACCCGGCTGTGGGTCGAGGTCACCGCCACCCAAGGCGGCCGGTCCTACTCCAACAGCAGCAACGTCGCCGGGCGCGAGGGGCTCGCCTGGTACACCGAGGATCGCCTGCAGCAGGTCGCCCGCGAGGCGGTCGAGCGCACGCTGGTGCTGTTCGACGCCCGCCGCCCGCCGGCCGGCGAGCTGCCCGTGGTGCTGGCCGCCGGGGCCAGCGGCATCCTGCTGCACGAGGCGATCGGCCACGGGCTCGAGGCCGACTTCAACCGCAAGAAGACCAGCATCTACGCCGACATGCTCGGCAAGTCCATCGCGCCTGAGCTGGTGACCATCGTCGACAGCGCGGTCGAGCCCCACGCCCGCGGCGCGCTGAACGTCGACGACGAGGGCAACGAGGGCCAGCGCACCGTGCTCGTCGAGCGGGGCAAGCTCGTGTCCT
>JBJONS010000358.1:0-6426 GCA_046051725.1 Pseudomonadota bacterium
GGGTCCATGGGGCGCGCATCTCCGCCCGCCTGTGCGCGGGCCTCGTCGCCGCCGCTGCGCTCAGCGGCTGCGTGCTCGAGGACGAGCTCGAGAACTCGACGCGGCCGATCGACGCCGACGGCGATGGCTTCAGCGAGGACGTCGACTGCAACGACCTTCACCCCGCGATCAACCCCGACGCCCGTGAGATCTGCGACGGTGACCCGATCACCGGAGAGGGCGAGCAGGACAACAACTGCAACGGCCTGCGCGGCGATGACGACCCGACCCTCGACACCACCCAGCTGGCCGGCACGTGGTTCCGCGACGCGGACGGCGACGGCTATGGCGACCGGGGCGACTCGGGCGCCGCCCGCTTCTCGGGCTGCGTCAAGCCCGAGGGCTTCATCGACGTCGGTGACGACTGCGACGACACGAACTCGTCGGTGAACCCCCAGAGCCGCGAGATCTGCGGCGACGACATCGACAACGACTGTGACGACCTGGTCGACACCTTCTCTGATCCCGAGAGCGTGGACGAGGCCGAGAGCGCGGCCCCCATCTGGTTCCGCGACTTTGACGACGACGGCTTCGGGGACCGCGACAACCGCCGGGTGTCCTGCGATCGCCCCGAGGGCTACGTCGCGCCCCAGCTCGACAGCGACGATCCGCGGGTCGATGACTGGTCGACCGGCTCGATCGACGTGGCGGCCCTGCCCACCACGGCCTTTGACTGCGACGACGGCGACGCGCTGATCAACCCGGACGCCGAAGAGCTCTGCGACGACCCCGACAACGTGGTCGACAGCGACTGCGACGGTTCTCCCGACGACGGGGCGGTGGGCAACACCTACTACCGGGACGTCGACGGCGATGGCGTCGGCGACGCCAGCGTCTCGGTCACCAGCTGTGGCTCGGCGCCCTCGGGCTACCGCAGCGAGCCGGGCGACTGCGACGACACCAACTTCACCATCAAGCCAGGCGCGCCTGACCCGGGCGGCATCGCCTGCGACGGTCAGGACAACGACTGCGACGGCACTCCTGACGACGGCACCGGCACGTTCCGGTGGTGCCGCGACAGCGACGGCGACAGCGCCCCCGACAGCTCGCAGTGCGTGTTCCAGCACTGCCAGCCCGAGGCGGCCACGACCATCGAGTCGTACATCAGCGTCAGCGAGGTCTTTGTCGGTCAGGGCGACAGCGAATGGACCGACTGCGACGACACCTCGTCGCTGGTCGCGCCGGGGGCCGACGAGTACTGCGACGCCATTGACAACAACTGCAACGGCTTCGTCGACGAGACGCCCGCCGCCGACGCCGTCACTTGGTACACCGACGTCGACAACGACGGCTACGGCGATCCCGCCGCCCCGACCACCGACGCCTGCACCCTGCCCGCGGGCTACTCGCCCAACGCCGAGGACTGCGATGACGCCGCGGCCAACGTCAACCCGACCGCGCCCGAGGTCTGCAACAGCGGCGTGGCCGAGGACTGCGTGGCCTCGACCACCGACTGCATGATGGACGGCGGCTACTCGGGGCGCATCGACGAGGTTGCCGATAGCGACGGTATTGTCGGCTACGCCTGGCTGGCGGCGGTGGGGCCGAGCGGCAGCGCCGCGGCGGGCACCCAGGTCGCCCGCGGCGGAGACCTCAACGGCGACGGCGTCGGCGAGCTGGTGGTCTACGCGCCCTTCACCGGCAACGGCAAGGTCTACATCGTCAGCGGGGGCGCCCGCGCCGCCGGCGTCCGCAGCCTGTCGACGCTCGAGACCGGCCCCACCCTGACCGGCACCGGCACCACCGCGCTCGGGCTGCGGGTCTCGGCCCACGCCGACCTGCTCGGCGTCGCCAGCACCGACTACCTGCTGGTCGGGGTGCCCGGCGCGGCCGGCGGCGGCGCGGTGGCGGTCTACGAGGGCGCGACGGTCACCGCCTCTTCGGCCGACCGCGGCTACGCCGACGCGGGCCTGCGCCTGCTCGGCACCGGCGCGACCACGCTCTTTGGCGGCATCGCCGACGCCGATGACTTCGACGGCGACGGGACGGCTGACCTGCTCATCGGCGACGCGGTGGCCAGCGCCACCGCGGTCAGCGCCGGCGGCGAGGGCATCCACCTCGTCTTTGGGCCGCTGAGCGACGACGGCGACAGCTCCTTGGCCAGCTTCTCCAACATCGCGCGCCTGGGGGGCCCGGTGATGGCCGGCGCCTCGGCGGGCGACGTGGACAGCGACGGCATCGCCGATCTCATCTGGGCGGCCACCAGCGGCCTCGGCATCACCCTCGGCGGGCCGCTGGCCGACTGCGCGCTCGCGACGAGCTGCGCCGACGCCCGCCTGTCCATCGACGGCAGCTTCAGCACCTACAGCACCCAGCCGGTCGTGCTGCGGGGGTTGGGTGACCTCAACAACGACGGCTACGACGACTTCGGCGCGGGCTTGCCCTACGCCGACGCGGTCAGCGGCGGCGATGAGGGTGAGGTCGCGGTCTGGTTCGGCACCGGCACCGGCTGGACCGGCACCGTGCCGCCCAGCCTCGCCTTCATCGGCGCCGAGGACGACGCCGGGGCGGGCGCGGCCCTCGACGGCGGGGTCGACCTGGACCTCGACGGGCGCGACGATCTGGTGCTCGGCGTGCCCGGCGACGACGGCATCACCGGCGCCGCCTATGTCTTCTACGGCGCCGAGCTGGTCGAGGGCGCGGCCTACAGCGTCTACACCGCCCGCACCTATGTCACCGGCGACAGCCGGTCGGCGACCGGCTTCGGGCGCAGCGTGGCGCTCCTCCCCGGGCTGCTCGGCGACGGCACCCCGGACCTCGCGGTGGGCGCGCCCCTGCTGAGCGGCGGCGCCGGCGGCGTCTTCGTCTTCGCCCAGCGCGAGTAGGGCCCGTCCGCGCCGACGGGGCGCGCACACCAAGGCCCGCGCGGCGCGGGGCAGTCGCTGCGCCGCGCCCGGACCGCGCAGGGGGCACACGACCGAGGCCGCGGGCCGCGCTCAGCCCCCTTCGGCGGCCGCCTCGGGAGGCTTGTCGAGGATGGCGGCCCAGGCGGCGGCGCGCAGGGCGGCGCGGGCGCCGTCGCGGATGGTGTCCTGCTGCCACGGACAGCCGGGCTGCGGCTGGGCGGCGACCTTGGCGTCCTCATGGGCCACGTCGACGATGCTCGGCAGCAGCGGCTCGCCCGGCGCGGCGGGGCTGGCCTGGGCCACCAGCTCGTCGATGATGCCCAGCACGCACTTGGCGGCCGGCCGGTCTTGGGCCCCGCCGACCGGCGAGGGGAGCTGGTTCACCGCGTGGAACAGCGCGATGCTCCACAGGTGCGCCTGGCTGGGCGAGACCGTCGGGCGCCCGCCGGCCGGGTGGCGCAGCAGGGCCTCTTGCACCCCGCGCACGCCCGAGGCCAGCGCGCTGGCCGACCAGCGGTCCTCTTGGCGGGGGTCGGCGGCCTCGGACTCGAACAGCTTGGTGTCCACCGGCTGCCCGCGCTCGTCGCGCCCGTACTCGGCCCCGACCCGCGTCGACAGGCCCCAGCGCCCGGCGATGCCGGTGTTGTTGATGACGTTGGCGTAGCGGTTGGGGCAGACGACCTCGGGATCGGCGTGCCACAGCAGCAGGTAGCGCGGCAGATCGGCGCCCAGCACGGCCTCCTGGCCGAGGCAGAGCATGGCCTCGGACGGGGTGCCCTCGAGCGTCATCATCAGCTTCTCCACCTCTTTGCGGGTGGTGACCTGCACGTCGGCGTCGAGCGCGAGCGCCTCTTTGCTGCCCATCTTGCGGCCGCCGTACTCCAGCGCGACGTTCTGGGCGTGGGCGAAGGAGAGCGCCGCCTCGGCCTGGGCGGCCCGGGCCTCGCCGATGAGGCCGAGCTTGTCGGCCAGGGCCTGGCGCTCCATCAAGCAGGCCTGCTCGGACTTGAGCGCGGCGTCGCGGCCGACCTCGAGCAGGGCGCCCTGGGCCTCGAGCTCCTCGGCGCGGGCCTGGGCCTCTTGCGCCGCCTTGTGCTGCCGGTAGGCGACGATGCCGGCCATCACCGCCGAGCCGCCGAAGGTGATGATCAGCGTGATGGTGCCCATGTTGAGGCCCAGCCGCTTGGCCAGGGCCAGCAGCTTGGTCCGCACGAAGTCGCGGGCCTTGCTCAGCAGGCTGGCGACGGTCGGCACGCTCCACCGCGCGGCGGTGCCCGGCCCGAGCACGTGCGAGCGCAGCGGGCCGCCCTTGCCGTCGCCCGGCGCGCGGGAGCCGAAGCTGGCCTCGAGGTCGAAGCTCATGCGCCGCTGGTTGGGCAGCGTGACCTCGAAGGTGCAGCGCGGCGGCAGCTCGACGCCCGGAGCCATGCGCGAGCGGCTCTTGTCGCGGCGGATCTCGACGCTGACGAAGCGCCCCTGCTCTTTGACCAGCAGGGTCGGGAAGCCGTCGTGGCCGACGCCCCCCATGGTGACCTCGACGACCAGCACGGCCTTGTCGGGCGGCGCCTCGCCGGCGCGGCGCATGACCATCGTCCGCAGCCAGCGCTCGCCCTCCATCGCGTCGAGCATCGCGTAGATCGCGAAGCCGTCGGCCTCTTCGAGGGGGAGCTCGCTGACGGGCGGGCGGGCGTCAGCCTCGATGCAGCGAATGACGGTCACTTGGCCTCCGGCAGCGCGGGGCCGCGCTGCTTCATGCGGAGCTGCGCCCGCACGCCGAACACCGCGGTCCAGCTCTGCGCCAGCTGGAGATAGCGCTCGACGTCACCGTTCTCGACCATCAAGAAGCCGAACATGCCCTGGGCGTAGGGGCCGACCAGCAAGCCCGGCTGGTAGGGCGTGAACGGCGCGTGGGGGCTGCGGCCGCGCCGGACCGACTTGCCGAGCCAGAGCTCAGACGCCAGGGTGCCCTCGAGGCCGTTGAAGCCGGGCCCGATGAGGAAGCCGGCCCGCGCGCCCCACTGGGTGCGGCCGAGCGACTGCTTGCCGCCCGAGTGCGGGACGCCCCAGGGCGAAGCGGTGCGGGTGTAGCGGGTGAGCCCCATCGGGGCGGGTGCGAAGCGCATGCCGGTGATGAACCCGGCCTGGGGGCGCAGGGTCCACGAGAAGTCGACCAGCTCGGACTCGGTGCCCGGGTTGTTGATCTGCTCCATCAGCGCCGGACCGGGGGTGATGAAGTCGAGGCGGAACAGCAGGCCCGCCTCGAGCGCGGTCCGGGGCCGGGTGGTGAGCCACCACGCGACGTGGGTGCCCAGATCGATGGACAGACCGTCGCTGCGCTGCCGGCCGATGATCCCGACCGGCTGGTACGAGTAGGGGGTCTGGTACTGGTAGACCTCTTGGCAGTTGGTCATCGAGCTCGGGATGTACTCGTCGGGGTTGCACCGGTAGTACACGTCCCGCACCGGGAAGCCGCCGAGGCCGGCCTGGAAGTTCCAGTCGAGCGTCTTGCTGCGGCGCCAGCTTGATGGCCGGTTGTCGGCCCAGCTCGTCGTGGTGAAGCGCTTCGGCCCGCCCTCGCCGGCGGTGGCGTCCGCCTCGCGGTGGGCGGGGAAG
Source organism: Pseudomonadota bacterium (assembly GCA_046051725.1). Lineage (GTDB taxonomy): Bacteria > Myxococcota_A > UBA796 > UBA796 > UBA2385 > JAEUKK01. The sequence continues at coordinate 5,499 of JBJONS010000358.1, forward strand.
AACATCTCGGGCTTGGTCTCGGCCTTGGTCGGGGGCAGGAACCAGGCCCACGCCGCCGTGCGGACGTCCTGACGCCACCCGACCCCGCGCTGGATCCGGGAGTAGGGGGTCTTGGGGCGCAGGTCACGCAGCAGGCGCTGGCGCTGGGTGCGGTCGGTGTCGAGGACGAAGAGCAGCAGGCCGTTGGTCTTGTCGGCGATCTCGTCGAGGCGCTCGCGCACCACCTTCTTGATGGCCTGGCCCTCGCTGGTCGCGTCAAAGACGCCGCCGCCCTCAAAGGCCTTGGGCTCGGTGCTCAGCAGCTTGTCGATCGCGCCGGCCGCGCCCTTGTTGATGGCGTCCTTGCGGGCGTCCGAGTCCATCGCCTTGGCGCCGGTGATGCCCTCTTTGGCCTTGCCGGCACCGTCCTTGCCCGCCTTGGCCGCGGCGTCGGCCTGGCCGACCGCGGCGTCGGGATCATCGAGCTTGCCGTTGTTCTTGCGCTCGTCGCGGGCCTCGCGCTTCTCTTTCCAGGCGCGCCAGTCGCTGCGGCGCACGTCGTCGACGCTGGTGAACTCGGACTCGAGCAGCGCGGCGCGGACCAGGGTCGGCACGAGCTCGCGGGGGGCGAGCACCATGTCGTCGCAGACCGCGGTCGTGCGGGCGGCGAGGCGCACCCGCCCATCAGGCAGGCGCTCGGGGATCCACAAGAGGTGCCAGCCGGTCCACAGGGTCCAGCGCAGCCGGTAGATGGCCCGCTCGCCGGGGAGGCCCACCAGGCGCGTGCTCTCGAGCACCCGGGTGTTGAGGTTCTGCGCCGGGTCGTCGACGAGCAGGAAGGGCAGGCGATCCCAGGCCTGGACCAGGACGTCCTCGGGGCTCTTGAGCCCCTCGGGGCCCTCGACGAAGACGTCGACCGTGGTCGGCCCAAAAGTGGGCTCGTTCAACG
>JBJONS010000359.1:0-10000 GCA_046051725.1 Pseudomonadota bacterium
TGCGCCGCGCCGTGGCCACGATGCGCACGTCACCGCCCTTGCCGCCGTCGCCGCCGCTGGGCCCGCCGAAGGCCACGTACTTCTCGCGGCGGAAGGCCAGGGCGCCGTCGCCGCCCTTGCCGCTGGCCACGTGGACCTGGACTTCGTCGATGAACCGCATCTGCCACCTCGGCGCGCTGGCGCCCGCTATCGCGCCCCGCCGCACCGGGGCCCAGGGCCCGGACAGATCAAGGCCACCCTCACGCACCCGTGGGGTGGCCCTGCGCTGCTCCGGTCAGCCGCCCGCCGGGTGGCGAGCGGCGCGTCCGCCGCGGCCAGCGCCCCCGGACGGGGGCCCTGCGCGCGGCGCCGGCTCGATCACGCCTCGACGGCGTAGACCGAGACCTGGCGGCGGTTGCGGCGGCGCTCGAACTTGACCACGCCGTCGCGCAGGGCGTACAGCGTGTAGTCGCGGCCGAGGCCCACGCCGTCACCGGGGTGGTACTGGGTGCCGGTCTGCCGCACGATGATCGTGCCGCAGGGGATGATCATGCCGTCGTGGCGCTTGATGCCGCGGTACTTCGGCTGGCTGTCACGGCCGTTCCGGGTCGAGCCCTGGCCCTTCTTGTGTGCCATGTGGGTGTCTCCATCCCGCCGGGGCGGGGCAGGCGCGAGATCAGGCGCTGATGGTCTTGATGAGCAGGGTGGTCTCGCTGGGGCGGAAGCCGCGCTGCACGCGCGAGCGCACCCGGCGGGTGTACTTGAACATGTCGCGCTTGGCGCCCTTGCCGTGGGCAGCGACCTCAGCGACGACCTTGGCGCCGGCGACCAGGGGCGCGCCGACCTTGACCCCGTCGGGGCCGCCGACGAGGAGGACCTCGGTCAGCTCGATGGTGCTGCCGGCCTCGGCGGCGAGGCGCTTGACCGTGAGGGTGGCGCCCTCGGTCACCTTGTGCTGCTGACCGCCTGCGCGGATGATGGCGTACATGGGGAGACTCCAGCCGCGGTGACGCCGGGTGGCGCGGCGCGCGCTCGGCGGAGGGCCGGCGCGCGGCGAGGGTCGGCTGTGGGACGGGCCCCCACCGCGGTCGGGGGGCGCGCCGGGCTCTGCGCCCGGGGGCGCAGCGGCCGCCGGAGCGGCCACACAGCGTTCTGCTCGCAATTGTCGCCCGGATCGGAACGGCCCGACCGGACGGGTTGATGGCTTGGTGGGCACGGCGAGGCCCGCCACACGGCAACGGGAGCCGCTTAGGCCGGGCCCGTGGCCCTGTCAAGGCGCCCCGGCGCCCGGTTCTGGGCCGCCGGCGGCCGCAGAGGGGAGGCTGGGGGCCCCGCGGCCCGCCGCGCCGGCCTTGGCCCCAACACTCAGGCCCGCGGGCCGAGGATCATGCGCAGCTGGTCAATCCGGCGGTGGACCTCTTCGGTCGACAGGGCCTGGAAGCGGTCGGGCAGCATCCGCCGGGCGCTGGCCTCGAAGACGGCCAGCATCTCCATCAGCTCGAGCATGCGGGTGTCGCGGCTCGGGATGACGTCTTGGACCGCTCCGTCGAGATCGGCCTGCAGCAGGGCGCTCCGGCCGGCCTCGGCCGCCGCCGCGCCCGCCGCGAGCATCACGCTCTCGAGCTCGGCCGAGGAGTAGCCCGCGGTCGCCTCAGCCGCCGGCTCGACCGAGAGCTCGTCAGGCAGGCCGATCTGGTGGCGTCGCGCCACCGCCCGCAAGATCTTCTCGCGCTCGGTCGGCGCCTCGGGGTGGAAGAAGGGGATCTTCAGATCGAAGCGCCCGGGGCGCTTGAGGTCGGCGTCGAGCTTGTCGGGGCGGTTGGTCATCATCAAAATGACGACCCGGCCGCGGTGGCTGGTGTCGGACATGAACTCTTTGAGCCGCGCGATGACCCGGCTGCTCGTGCCCCCGTCGCCGTCGGTGGCCGAGCCCATGCTGCGGTCGGCCTCGTCGATGATCAGCAGCACGTAGCCGAGGCCATCGACGACCTGCAGGATCTTCTCGAGGTTGCCCTCGGTGCTGCCGACCCACTTCTCGCGGAAGTTCTTGAACTTGAGGCAGGTCAGGCCGCTCTCGGCGGCGAAGGCCTCGGCCAAGAAGGTCTTGCCCGTGCCCATCGGGCCCACGAAGATGATGCCCATCGGCACCCGCGCCCGGTGGCCGTCTTTGATGGCCTTGGCCACGCGCAGCAGGTCTTCTTTGAGGCGGTCCATGCCGCCGACCTCGGCGAAGCCGTGGCCCGCGTCGACGAACTCGACCAGCCCGTGGCACTCTTGCTCGATGATCCGCTTCTTGCGGCGGGCCACCGCCCGAAAGGTGATCGGCTCGCCGCTCTGGCGGGCCTGGCGGAACAAGCCGCGGATCTGCACGAGGCTCAGCCCGGCGGTGACCTTGGCGAGCTGCTCATCGCTCACCTCGGCCGAGATGCCCTGCCGGTCGATGCTGCCGAGGAAGCGCAGGCGGGCCGCCTCGTCGGGCAGGGCCACGTTGACCGTGGCGAGCTGGGGGCTGCCGAGCACCCGGCGGTGCACGTCGCTGAGGTTCTCGGCGCAGAGCACGACGATGTTGTCGCTGTCGAGCAGGGCCGGGTCGCTCGACCAGCGCTGCAGTGCCACGAGGTTGGCCTTGTCGGCCTCGGACATGAACCCGAGCTCGCCCATCGGCACGACGGTCTCGACGTAGTCGAAGATCACCGCGCAGGTCTGCCGCGGGTCGGTGATCAGCTCTTCGAGCAGGGGCAGCACCTCGTCGGGCGAGCGGGGCAGGGCGCCCAGCGGCGAGAGGCCGCGCAGGGCGCGCTTGGTGTTGATCAACGTCGCCAGGCGCTTCTCGGTGGCCCGGTCGGGGCAGCGCAGGCCCTCGGACAGGTTGTAGCTGACGACGATCTCTTTGCTGCGGGCAAAGAAGCGCTCGAGCAGCTCGCGCAGGCTGAGCCAAGCGGTCGCCCCGCCCTCGGCCACCCAGGGGTGCAGGTCGCGCAGGTTCCCGTGCACCAGGAACATGCTCGCCTCGCCCGAGAGGTACCGGCTGCGCAGCTCGTCGGCCCAGGGCGGCAGGGTCGGCGCGCCTGGGCCTGCGGGGGAGGAGGAGGTCGGGGCGGCGGACGGGGCGGTCGGGGACAAGGGCACCTCCAGCGGCGGGGGCGCGGCCTAACCGACCGGGACCTCCGCCCCCGGCGCGCGCCTCAGGAGCGGCTGGCCCGGGCCAGCTTCGCCTCGATGAGCCCCTGGATCGAGCCGAAGGACTTCGCCCGGCCGTCGCGGGCGTAGTTGCCGTACTTGACCTTGGCGTTGGGGTCGTTGCCCCGGGTGCGCGAGCCGCCGCCGCTGGCGCCGATCGTCGAGCTGCCCGAGCCCATGTAGATCTCGATGTGGCTGGTGCTGCCGCCGCCGCTGTAGAAGACCATGTCGCCGCGGCGCGGGTTCTGGGTCTTGGGCAGCCGGCCCTTGATGCCGCCGGCGGTGTCATCGCCCCAGTTGACCAGCCCGGTCTCTTGGCGCAGCACGTAGAGCGCGAAGCCCGAGCAGTCGAAGTTGGCCGGGCCGTCGGCCCCCCACCAGTACAGCTTGCCGAGGTGCTTCTCGGCGGCGCTGATCACCCGGTCGCGCCAGGCGGTCACGTTCTTGGGCTCCACGCCGCCCTTGTCTCCGCCGCTGTCCGTGTTCGGGGCCGCGGCCACCGGCTTGCTGGTCGGCGACTGCAGGGCGGCCGCGGTGCGGGGGCCGACCACGCCGTCGACCCCGAGCCCGTTGGCGGCCTGAAAGCCGCGCACCGCGTTGGCGGTCATCGCGCCGAACTCTTGGTCGACGACGATGCGCGCGCCCTTTTGGTTGAGCAGCTGCTGCAGGATGCGGACGCCGGCCCCCGCCGCCCCCTGCTGCAGGGGCAGGGCGCGGGCGAGGTCGCCGGTGGCCGCGGTCGGGCGGTCCTGATCAGCGCCGCCGCCGCCGTTCCCGTTCGTGGGCCCCGGCGTCTGCGTCGCGTAGCGGTTCAGCGCCCGCGCGGTGGCCGGGCCGACCACGCCATCAGCGCTCAGGCGGTTCGCGGCCTGGAAGCGGCGCACCGCCCGGTGGGTGTTCGCGCCGAAGTCGCCGTCGACCCCGACGCCGAAGCCGGCCTTGCCGAGCAGGGTCTGCAGGGTGGCGACCTGGCCGCCGCGGCTGCCCCGCTGCAGGGTCGGCGAGCCGCTCAGCGTCGTCGATCCGGTGGGGCTGCGCTGGATCTGGGCCTGGCCGCCGGCCGCTGGCTTGAGTGTGGGCGCGGCGCCGGCAAAGCCCCGCTCGCCCCAGGCCCGGAAGCGCTTGCCCGCGTCCTCGGCGCCCTGCTCGCCCTTGTCGCCGGCCAAGTCCACCCCGGCGGTCTTGCCCTGGGGGGCCAGGGCGTGGGCGACCTCGTGGCCGATGAGCTCGAGGCTGGCCGGGTCGGCGGCGTCGGGCCGCACCCCGGCGCCGAACGACATCTCGTCGCCCTCGGCGTGGGCCTCGGCCCCGATCGCCGCGTTGGCCGCCGCCTCGCCGAAGACCGCGTGCAGCCCGAAGATGCGGTCGCCGAAGGCAGCGGCCAGCGCGCCATCCACGCGGCCCTCACCGGTCGGCCCCCGGCGCTGCGCCGCGCCGTTGCCCCGCCCCGCGCCCGGGCCCGCGGCCGGGCCGGCCGCCTCGGGGCCGCGGGGTGCGGTGCTCTGCTCGGGCCTGCGATGGGACTGCATGGGGACCTCCGCGCGGTGTGCGGAGAACTTCGCACAGGCGGGCGCCGGCTGGATGCCCTGCCGATGACATCGGCAGGGGCAGCCCGATGTCATCCCCCGCCCGGACCGGCCCTCAGCCCGCCGGCCAGCTGCGGCAGAGGCGAAAACCGACGCTCTGGCTGCGGTCCCGTGGGTCCGACCAGCCCCGGGTCGCCGCCCGGCAGAGCTGGGGGTGGTTGTTCCAGCCGCCGCCGCGCAGGGTGGGCAGCTGGGCGAGCTGGGGCACGTCGGCCCCCCAGCGGTTGCGGGTCCACTCGCGGCAGCCGCCGGCGAGGTCGGCCACGCCGAAGGGGCCCTCGTCCACCGGGGCGGCCCCGACCGGCTTGGGCCCGATCTCGGCGCCCTCGGGGTGGGAATTGCGGTGCCAGGCCCAGGTCGGGTCGAGCTGCTCTCCCCAAGGGAAGGCGCGGCCGTCCGCGCCACGCGCCGCCCGCTCCCACTCCAGCTCATCGGGCAGGCGCCAGGGCAGGCCGTCGCGCGCGGCGACCCAGTCGGCGTGGGCCTCGGCGCCCGCGAGATCGACCATCAGCGCCGGGTGCTCGGGCAGCCAGGCGTGGCCCTCGGCGTCGACCCCGAGGCGCAGGTGGCCCGGCGGTCCGGGGTCGCGCTCGAGCAGCAGCCGGCCCAGCGCGCCGCCCGGCCCGGGGCGCTCTCGGGGGGCGGCGGCGAGCGCCTCGTCCTCGAGACCAGCGTCCAGAAGGGCGTTGAGGACCGCGACGTGCTCGCGGTTCCGCACGGGGTAGCGGCGCATCACCACGCCGTCGACCCAGACCCGGGCGGTGGGCGCGGCGTTGGCGGCGCCCGGATCTCCGCCGATCAGCGTCCAGCCGGGCGTCACGAGGTGGTCCTCGGGGCCGAGCTCCCCCAGGCGCGGCAGGCGCAGCGGCGGGCCCAGCCACTCCTCGTGCTGCAGCCGGCGGATGAGCAGCGGGTGCCAGACCTCGGCGTGGCCCTCGGCGCAGAGGCGCAGCCGGTAGCTGCCGCGGGGCAGCCTCCGCGCGGTGATCGGCGTCCAGCCCAGGTCTTCGACGAAGCGCAGGCGGGATCTCCGCCCCTCGCGCAGGTCGGCCCACAGCTCGACCCGGGTGGGCACGGCGCAGCGCAGGCAGAACGCGCCGTCTCCGCGCAGGTAGTCGGCGTGGTCGCCGTCATCGACCGCGGCGAGCTCGAGCGCCCAGGCCTCGGCGGCCGCCTCGTCGCCCCGCGCCTCGGCCTCGGCGTGCTGGGCCCGGAAGCGCTGGGCCAGCCGGGCCCGGGCCTCGGGCAGGTCGGCGGCGTGGGTCAGGGCCGCGCGCAGGGCCTGCACCCGCCGCAGCTCGGCGGTGCCCGCCGCCCGCACCAGCCGGTCGGCCTCGTCTTGCTGGGCCCAGACCGGGGCCTTCTCGGCCTCGGGCGCGGTGGGCGAGAGGCGGGCGGCGGCCTCGGCGGCCCCGGCCCGCAGCGCGGCGGCGGCGTCCCGGTCGCGCGCGGCGGCCTCGGCCTCGCGGTCGGCCTCGGCGACCAGGGCCAGGGCGTCGACCCGCCGGCGGGCCCCGTCCAGCCAGCGCTGCAGCTCGGCGGCCACCGGGGCGGCGGTGGGCGGGCGGCGCGCCGGGTCCAGATCGACGCAGCGGACGGCCAGCTCGACGAGCCCGCCCGCGCCGGCCGGCAGGGGCTGGGCCTCAGCCAGGGTGTCTTCGATCATGCGCCCGAGGGCAAAGACGTCGAAGCGCGGCGCCGGCGGCTCGCCGCGCAGCTGCTCGGGCGGCATGAAGCCGAGCGTGCCCACCGCGCCGCGGGTGAGCTGGCGGGCGGCGGCCTCGCCGGCCCCGAGCAGGGCGCCGGTGTCGGCGGCGAGGCCCCAGTCGAGCACCAAGACCTCGCCGTGCGCGCCCACGCAGACGTTGTCGGGCTTCAGATCGCGGTGCACCACGCCCTGGCTGTGGGCGAAGCCGACCGCCTCGGCCACCCGCAGCAGCAGCTGGGCCCGGGCCCGCAGCCAGGGGCCGGGCTCGTCGTGCGGGCCGCGGCGCAGGTCGGCGGACAGGGGGCGTCCTTGCACCCGCAGCATCGTGTAGTAGGGCCGCCCGTCGGGCAGCGCGCTGAGCTCGTGGATCGGCACCACGCCGGGGTGCTGCAGGCGGGCGGTCAGCCGGGCCTCGCGCAAAAAGCGCTCCACGAGGTTGGGGTGGCCCGCGAGGCGGGCGTGGATCACCTTGAGCGCCACCGCGCAGCCGAGGCGCAGGTCCTCGGCCAGCCAGACCTCCCCCATGCCGCCGCGCCCGAGCAGCCCCGACACCCGCAGGTGGGGAGGGGTCGGCGGCGCTGCCGCCGGGGCGCTGGCCGTCGGGGTCAGCGAGGGCGCGGTGGTGGCCCTGGCCGCGCCGCCGTCGGAGGGATCATCGAGGCTGCCGTCGAGCGTGGCGTTGTCACTCTGGGCCCGCAGCGCGGCGAGGGCGGCGCGCAGGGCGGCGTTCGGATCGGTGGGGCTGGTCTCTTGCCAAGCCGGGCTGACCACGTCGGGGGAGGTCGGCTGGGGCGGACCGCCGGGATCGGTCGCCGGCGCCGTCCCCCAGGCCAGGCCCGGGTCGGTCTCGGCCGCCGGGCGCTGGCCGGCGAGGGCGGCCCGCAGGGCGGCGTCGGGGTCGGGCGCGGGCGGGGCGGGCGGCAGCGGGCGCTGGCTGCCGTCGGGCGGCGCCCCCGCCGAGGGCGTCGGCCCGACCGGCGGCCGCGGGGGCACGCTCAGCCCCCCGCCGGCGCCAGCGGCGCGATGGAGAGGGCCGCCCACACGCCATAGTGGTCCGACAGCTCGTGCCGGCCGGTGGGCAGCTCGACCGGGTCCACGTAGGCGTGGCCGGTGCCGTGCACGCCGACCGCGCCCTGCAGGTCGCGCAGGAGCAGGTAGTCGAGCCGGGCGGGGTACTCCTCGCCGGCGTAGCTGTCGAAGTAGAGGGAATTGCAGTCGGTGGCGCTAAAGACGCCGGGCTGCACCCCCGCGCAGGCCCCGCCCAGCGCCTGGCGGGTCCAGCTCGGCGCCCAGGCCGGCAGGGCGGCCATGGCCGTCACGTCGCCGGCCGGCGCGGCCATGGCGGCGACGTCGAGCAGGTCGCCATAGTGGCGGATCAGCGGGTAGGTGATGGCGTTGCGCCACCACTGGTCGACCGGCTTGCCCTTGACCTCGCCGAACTGGTCGTGCGGGTAGTAGGGCGCCGCGTTGAGATCGGCGCCCAGCAGCACGATCACGTCGTCGGGCGCGTCGGCGACGGCGAGGCCCAGCTGCCGGGCCTGCAGGCTGCGCTCGCGCCAGAATTGCGGCCAGGCCTGCGGGTGCGACGAGGCCACCCGCAGGCGGCGGCCGGTCGGCGCGTGGGTGAAGGTCCAGGTCAGCCAGCCGCGGCGCACGTTGGGCCCCGGCCAGCGCTCGATGCGGCGCTGCACCTCGAACTGGCCCTCGGTGCGCTCCTCGGGACCGCTGACCAGCGCGGCCTTCACGAGGATCATCACCCCGTGCTGCACGTGCCGGCGCTCCTCGCCGGCCCACCAGCGGTAGCCGGCGGCCTCGGCGGCGGCGGCGAAGCGGGCCACGTCCTCCCACTCCCAGACCTCTTGCAGCAGGATGACGTCCCAGCCGTCATGGAGCACCGCTTTGGGCAGGGCCTCGCGCCGGCTGCTGCGGTGGGGCACCGCGACGTGCCCGCCGATGTACCGGCGGTCGAGCAGGCCCGTGTTGTAGCTGAGCGCCCGCAGCGGGGCGGCGCCGGGCGCGGCGGCGGCGCGCTGCTCGCCGAGCTGCCGGTCGACCTGCAACAAGAAGCGCGGGTTCGGCGCGGCAGTGAAGGCCGGCGGCGGCCCGCGCAGCAGGTCGACCACCTTGGGCCCATCGGGGTCGACCCCGAGCAGGCCGCCGATCGGCGCGCCGGGCGGGCGCAGGGCGGTGGAGAGGTGGGCCAGCGCGGGGCTCGCCTCCAACAAGGCCTGGTCTTTGGGGTGCGCGCCGAGCGGCGGCGCGGGGTCGCGGCAGGCCAGCGCGGCGGGGGCCCCGAGCAGGGCGCCCAGCGCGAGGGCGAGGCGGCGCAGGGGGGCGCGGCGGGGCGTGGGCATGCGGCCTCCGGGCGGGCGGCCCGCGGGGGCCGGGTGCGGCGAGCTTACGCCGGGCGGTCGGCGGGCGCGGGCAAGGTCCAGCGCAGGGCCGCGGCGGCCATCGCCACGCCCCCGCCGCTGGCGCAGAGCACGACCAGATCGCCCACCTTGAGCCGCCCGGCGCGGGCCGCGTCGTCGAGCGCCATCGGCACGCAGGCCGAGCCGGTGTAGCCCCAGCGCTCCATGATCGTGTGGGCGCGGTCCATCGGCTGGCCGAGCGCGCCCATCACCGCCTCGATCGTGCGCTTGTTGAGCTGGGTGAACACGAACAGCGCCACCTCTTCGACCGCGGCGCCGGCCTCGTCGAGCACCTCGCGCACCAGGGCGGGCCAGCGCTCGAGGTTGAAGGTGGCCGGCAGCTTGCGCACGAACTCGACCCGCGGCGGGCCATGCGCGGCGATGGCCGCCGCCGTGCTCGGGCGGGCGGTGCCCCCGCCGTAGATGCCGAGCGCGTCGTGGTACTGGCCGTCGGCGAAGCGCGCGCCGGCGAGGTAGCCAGGAGCCGCCCCCGGCGCGGCGGCGCCGAGCAGCACCGCCCCGGCGCCATCCGCGAACAGCGTGCCGGTGGCCTTGTCGTGCACGTCGAGGAAGCGCGACATGCCGTAGATCCCGACCACGAGCACCCGGCGCAGGCGCGGGTCGGTGGCGATGAGGCGGGCCCCCAGATCGAGCGCGGTCACAAAGCCGGCGCAGGCGGCGTTCACGTCAAAGAGCCCGGCGCTGCGTGCGCCGAGCTTGGCTTGCAGCACGGCGCTGGTGGCCGGCGAGGGCTGGTCGGGCGTGTCGGTGGCGACGATGAGCAGATCGACGTCCTCGGGGCTGATCTGGGCCTGCTGCAGCGCGTCTTGTGCGGCGATCAGGCCCAGATCCGAGCCGACCTGGTCGGGCCGCATCCACCGCCGCGCCTCGATCCCGGTGTTGGCCACCAGCCAGTCGTGGAAGACACGGCCGGTCATCGCCTCCAGCTCAGCGTTCTCGACGAGGCGCTCCGGCACGCAGCGGCCGGTGGCGAGCCGGGGGAGGGCGCGGGGCCCGGCGGCGGACGGCGGGGGGGGGGCGGGCACGGGGGCTCCAGGGCAGGGGAGGGAGGCGGGCGGCCGCGCGGCTATCGCGCGCCATCGACCGCGCCTGGGGCGCCGCCCGCCGCGGGGCGG
>JBJONS010000360.1:0-3600 GCA_046051725.1 Pseudomonadota bacterium
CGGCGCGGTGGTGCTGGTGAGCTCGGCCCTGCAGCTGCTCGGGGAGGGCGAGCGGGCCCGCCTGAGCGCCGCTGCCGCCGCCGCCCGGGCCCCGCTGGCGCTGGTCGTGCTGCGCATGGACGCCTGCGAGGATGAGGCCGACGTCGCCGATCTCGAAGGGCGGGCCCGCTCCTTCGCCGCCGCGCTGGGCTGCCCTGCCCTGCTCTTGGACGGCGCCGACGACGCCGCCGCCGAGGACGCCCTGCGCGCCCTGCTCGCCGCCGCCGCGCCCGGCGCCCCCGCCCGCCTGCGCCAGGCCCTCGCGGCGCGCATCGACGACGCGCTGTCCTGCTTGCCCGCGCCGGGCACCGCCGAGCTGGCCGCCGCCGAGGCCGCCCTCGACGAGGCCGACTCCCGGGCCCGCAGCGCCGCCCGCGGCCAGCTCGAGGCGGCGGGCGCCGCGATGCGCGGGGCCTGGCCCGCCCGCTTGCGGGCCATGGACGCCGAGGCCCGCAGCCACGAGGCGCCGAGCGCGCTCGAGCGCGAGCTGCGGGCGCTGTGGGTCGAGGCCAGCCGGCGCCACCTGCGCTTGCTGCTTGAGGCCGCCGCCCCCGAGCGGTCCGCTGAGGCCGAGGGCGCCGCCGCTGTGCCCACGCTCGGGCCGGCCCCCGCGCTGCACGAGGCCCGCCGCCCGCGCAGCCCGGGCCTGCTCGCCGCGGCGGCGCTGACCACCGTCGGCGTGCTGCTGCTGCCCGGCGCGAGCCCGGCGGTGGCCGCCGCGGGCCTGAGCTTGGTGGCCGGCTCGCTGCTCAGCGCCCGGGTGGTGCGCCTGCGCCACGACGGCGCCCGGGGCCGGCTGCAAGAGCAGGCGGTGATCGCCTGGATCGACGCGGGGATCACCGCCTGCGCCGCCGCCCTCGACGAGCAAGCCGGCCGCTGGCGGGCCCAGCTGCGGGCCGCCTTGCGCGACCTGCACGCCGCCGGGGGCGATCCAGCGACCGAGACCCTGCGGGCGGGCCTGCGGCGCCTGCGCGAGGCCCTGCGCGCCGAGGGGGGAGAGTCCGCCGGGGATGACGCCGCGGGCGGTGATCTCGGCGATGGAGCCGCCGCGGGCGCCGCGGGCAGCGCAGGGGAGGGCGCGTCCTCCGGGGATGCTGACCCTGGCGCTGATCTGGCTGTGGGCGCCGTCGCCGCAGACGGTGAGGCCGCCGGCGCCGCGGGCAGCGGAGGAGGGGTCACGCCCTCCGGGGATGCTGACCCTGGCGCTGATCTCGGCGGAGTTGCAAGCGCCGCAGGGGAGGCCGCTGAGGGCGCCGCGGGCCTGCCGCCCGTTGCGGGCAGCGGAGGAGAGGTCACGCCTTCCGGGGATGCTGATCCTGGCGTTGATCTCGACGATGGCGCAGTCGCCGCGGGGGCCGCCGCCGAGGGTGAAGGCGCCGCGGGCGCGCCGCCCGCCGCGGGTGAAGGCGCGGGCGCCGGGCAAGGCGCCGCAGAGGCCGCGCCCGACGGCGCCTCTGCCGAGGTTCCCCCTGACCCCGACGGCGCGGAGGGACCGGAGGTCGAGGTAGAGCTGCTCACCGGCCCGGTCGAGGCGGCCCCGCGCGCTGAAGACGACGACGAGGACGCCGACATCGTCGAGGCCGCCCTGGTCGATCCGGGCCCGGTGGACCGGGCGCCGGGCGGCCGCGGGGGGCGGGCGTGAGCGCCGCCGCCGGGCGCGGCGAGGCGGCGCTCGCCGCCCACCACGCGGCCCGCGATCAGATCGTGGCCGCGCTCGCCGAGGTCAGCGGCGCGGCGCGCGCCTTGGGGGTCGGCACCCGGGCCGCCGCGCTGGACGAGGTGGCCGGCCGTCTGCGCGAGGACAGCTTCCGCATCCTGGTGGTCGGCGAGTTCAAGCGCGGAAAGTCCACGCTCATCAACGCGATGCTCGGTGAGCCCTTGCTGCCGGCCCGCCTCGCGCCTTGCACCGCGCTGATCACCCGCCTGCGCGCGGGGCCGGCGCCGCGGGTGCGCCTGCACCCGCTCGACCCGGCCGGCGCCGTCGTCGAGCTGGCGCCCGGGCGCCTCGCCGAGGTGCTGCGCCTGCCGCCCGACGGCGGCCGCATGGAGAGCCCCTGGGCTTGGGTCGAGGTCGAGCACCCCTTGCCGCTCTTGCAGGGCGGGGTCGAGCTCATCGACTCGCCGGGCCTCAACGAGCACGCGGATCGGGACCGGGTCGCGCTCGGCGCTCTGCCCCGGGCTGACGCGCTGGTGCTGGTCTTGTCGGCCGAGATGCCGCTCGGGCCCGCCGAGCTCGAGCTCATCGACCGCGAGCTGGCCGACCGCGCCGCGGCCCGCACCGTCTTCTTCGTCTGGAACCGCTATGACGCGCTGGACGGCGATCCCGATGCCCAGGCCGCGCTGTGGGCGGCGAGCGCGGCCCTGCTCGGGCCCCGGCTCGCGCCGACCCCGTCGGCCGCGCGGGTCTTCGCGCTGTCGGCCCGGCCGGCCCTGCGCGCGCGCCAGGCCGGGGACGCGGCGGCCCTGGCCGCCAGCGGGCTGCCCGCCTTCGAGGACGCCCTGCGGGTGGCCCTCGCCGAGGAGCGCGGCCAGCTCAAGCGGGCGGGCCCGGCGCGCGCGGGGGCCCGGGCGGCCGAGGCGCTGCGCATCGACGTGATCCCCGCCCGGCGGCGGGCGCTCAGCGCGCCGATCCAGGCGCTCGAGGACAGCCTCGCCGCGCGCGCGGCCTGGCGCGATCGGCTCAGCCAGCGCCGCCGGCGCCTCTCCGGCCGCCTCGCCCTGCACGCCGCGGCCACCCGCGAGGCGGTGCGCGCGGCGGTCGCCCAGCTCTCGGCGCACCTGCTGGCCCAGGCCCCCCAGGTCGCCGCCGGGGTCGAGCTCGGCCCGCTGCTCGCGGCGCTGCGCCCCGACGAGGCCGAGCGCCGGGTGGCCGAGGCCCTGCGCCGCTGGGTCGAGCAGACCCTGCGCGGCTGGGCCGAGGGCGCGCTGATCCACGCGCTCGCCGCCCTGCGCGACCAGCTGGTCGCCGATCTGAACGACGAGCTGCGCGCCTTCTTCCACGAGCTGGACGGCGCGCCGGCCGCGACCTCGACCAGCACCGCCCTGGCCCTGCGCGGCCCCGACCCCCTCGACGAGCTGCTCGGCCGGCTCGGCGCCGACCCGGGGGCCGAGGACGCGCCGAGCGCCCTGCTCGGCGGCCTTCCGATGGTGCTGGGCGCCGCGCTGACGCTGGGCGCCCTGGCCCTGGTCGGCCCCCTCGCCGCGGCGGTCACCGCGGGGATCAGCGTGGTGGGCGCGGTCCTCAGCGGGCGCAGCGCGGCGGAGCGCGCGGCCCACGACGCCGTCGAGCGCCTGCGCCAAGCCCTCGCCGCCGCCCTGCCGCGCCTCGAGGCCGAGCTGCTGGTGCAGGCCGACCGCCGCGCGGGCGCCCTCAGCGCGCGCATCGACGGCGCCGCCGCGTCCCTGATCGCCGACGCCGCCGAGCAGGTCGACGCCGCCCACGCCGCCCTGCGCGCAGGCCGGGCCACGCTCGCCGCCGCCCTCGTCGACCTGGACGCCCAAGAGGCCACTCTCGCCGACCTGGAAGCCCAGCTGCGCGCCGCAGCAGGCTGAGGTCGGCCG
>JBJONS010000361.1:0-3570 GCA_046051725.1 Pseudomonadota bacterium
GCCTGGGCGGCGAGCCGGGTCGTGGTCCTCATCGAGGGCCACAACCGCGTCTACCTCGACGGCGCGCTGCTCGTGAACAACGGTACCGGGCGCGTGGTGATGAACCAGCTCCAGCCCGGCGCGCACCGGGTCGAGGTGCACAGCGAAAAGGGCGCGGTGCTCGCTGAGCACGCGCTGCAGATCCCCGACGGGCAAGAGATCACCGTCCGCATCGGCCTCAACGGCGCCGCCCAGACCTCGGCGGGCACCGTGCGCAGCGCGCCGCCGGCCGGGCGCCCTCCCCTCCCGCCGGGGGCTGGCCCGACGGCGGTCGGCCTGCAGGCGCCGCCCGAGCCTCCGCCCGAGCCCCCGCCGACCGCCGGCGCGAGCGTGGCCGGCGACGCCGCCGTGGCCACCAACGCCAACGACGCCCCGCCCATGGCGAGCAGCTTCGACATGAACGAGGCCGACGGCGCTGGCTCCTCGACCCGCGCCCCCGACCCGACCGATGACTGGCGCCGGGTCAGCGGCACGGCCTCGCAGATCGCCGGCAGCGGCGTCGGATCGGCCCTGGTCCCGGGCGTGGGCGGGGTCGTGGGCGGCGCGGTCGGCGGCTACGTCGCCCCCCGGGTGGCGTCGGGCGCGGCCAACGTGGTGCGCAACGCCGAGGCGGGCGGCCTCAAGGACTACCAGAAGCAGTCCTTCAAGCAGGGGCGCCCGCTCCCGCCCAAAACGCCGACCGGCGCGGTGGTCTTCTCCAGCACCGCGCCCATGTTGGTCTTCCTCGACGGCTTCCTCATCGGCCACACCAGCCCCGAGCGCCCGCTGAGCAAGACCCGCCTCGAGGTCGGGCGGCACGCGCTCGAGTTCCGCGACAGCAGCGGCGTGCAGGTGCTGCACCGCGGCGTCGTCATAGTCGAGAAGGACCAGACCCTGACCCTGGCCTATGGTCCGGGCGAGCCCCCCCACGCGCTCGAGCGGAGCTGGAACTGGTCCCCCCGCTGATCCCCGCGCCCGCTCCGCCGCCGCCGCGCGGGCGCCCCTGGCTGCTCGGCGGCCTCACCGCGCTCGCGTTCGGCGTGCTGGTGCTCGGTCGGCGCGTCGACAGCGCGCCCCTGGTGCTCATCGGCCTGCTGACCGTGCTGCCGGCGGTCTGGCTCGCCCTCGCCGGGCTGGTCAGCCTCGCCGCGCTGCTGCCGCGCCCCGAGCCCCGGCGCCTCGGCCTCGCCGCCCTGTGGTGGGCCGCCTTTGGCTGGACCTGGGGCCTGCCGGCCCTGCCCGGCGGCGAGCCGGTGGTCGCGCCGATCCGGGTGCTCAGCTGGAACGTGCAGCGCCTGCTCTTCGAAGACGACGACCAGGGCACCGCCCTGGCCTGTGTCGCCGACGGGGTCCGCCGCGCCGCGCCCGACGTGCTCGTGCTGCTCGAGGTCTCGGCCCGGGACGTCGAGCGCCTCGCAGACCGCCTCGGCCTCGACTGCGCCCAGGCCGACTACACGGGCAGCGGAGACCCGCGCCACGGCGGGCTCGCCGTCTGCGTGGACAGCCGGCGCTGGGGCCTCGCCCGCCGCTCAGCCCGCCGCTTCACCGAGGACCGCGCTTGGTACTACCTCTTCGCCGAGATCGAAGAGCGCCCGCCCGCCGAGGCGCCGCGCCCCCGGGTCGACGCTGGGCTGAGCGCCGCCGACGAGGATGGCTGGGGGGCGCCGCCGACCCGCGCGCCCGGACAGCGCGTCTTCAACGTGCTGGCGGCCCACCTCCACCCCTACCGCCTCGATCCGCCCGATGAGGTCGGCGACCTGTCCGACCCGCGGGCCGACGCCGTGACCGACGCCCAGGGCGCCGAGGCCGCGGCCTTGCTGCGCCGGGTGCAGCGCCTCGACGACCCCACCTTGGTCGCCGGCGACTTCAACAGCGCCCGCGACACGTCCTTGCACCTCGGCCTGCGCCGGGTCCTGCGCGACGTGCACGACGTCGCCGGCGGCCGCCCGCGCCCGACGGTCAAGGCGCTGGGCCGCCTGCCGGTCAAGGTCGACTACATCTACGCCACGCCGGACATCGCGGTCTCGGCGGCCGCGGTCGGCGACGAGGCCTGCGCCGACCACCGGCCGGTCTCGGCGGTGGTGGGCCTGCCCGCGCCCCGCGTGCGCTGAGGTGGGCGCGCCGCGCTGGGGCCCCCGCGGCGGGCCGACCCGGGCCCCCGGCGCCGGGCCCTGGCTCGCCGCCGCCGCCGCCACCGCGCTCTACGGCGCGGTCTCTTGCCACAACGCCGCAGCGTTCAGCCCGACCTGGGGCATGGACCTGGCCTTCTTCCACCAGCTCATCGCCAGCGCGGCGGCCGGCGGCCCCTGGGGCTCGCCCCTGCTGCTCGAGCCGATGGGCTTCGTGGAGATGGTGCACACGCACCTCGTCCTGCCGCTGCTGGTGGGCGCCTACCGCCTGCTGCCGCACCAAAACACGCTGCTGGTCGCCAACGCCGCGATGGCCTGCCTCGCGCTGGTCCCCGCCTGGTCGCTCGGCGCCCGGCGGCTGGGCCCGGCCGGGGGCCTGCTCGCCGCCGCTGCGCTGGGCCTCGGCGGGTCCTTCGCGGGGGTCGCCACCGCGGATCTGCGCCCCAGCGCGTTGTTCCTGCCCGGGGTGCTCGGGGTCTTCGCCGCGCTGGCCCCCAGCGCCGGCCGCGGCCCCCGCGCGTCGGCGGCCGTGGCCTGGGCGCTCATCGCCACGCTGGGCCGCCAAGAGGCCTGCTACCTGCTGATGATGGCCGGCGGGGCCGTGGTGGTCCTGCCCTGGGCCGGGGCGCGGGGCCGGGACCGCCGCCGCCAGCGCACCGCCGCGCTGGTGGTCCTGCTGTTCGGCGCCGCGTCGTGGATCGCGTGGTGGAGCCTCAAGGACAACTTCTTCACCTACGTCGACCCCCGCGCGCTGCGGGCGCCGCCGCCGCCGCTCCCGCCCGACCACCTCGCCGATCGCCTGCGGCACGCGCTGCGCCTCGCCGCCAGCGGCCTGCCGCTCGGGCTGCTCAGCCCGGCGCCGCTGCTCGCCGCGCTGCCCCTGCTCGGCTCCTTGGCCACCACCACCCGCGAGTGGGGTCCGGTCACCGGGCCGGCCGCGCACTACCCCGCCTTGTACCTGCCCTTCCTCTACGCTGCGGCGATCAGCGGGGCGGCCCGCCTGGGACGACCCGGGCTGCTGGCCCTGGCCCTCGCCAGCGCGCTGGCCTGGGAGCGGCCGGGCTGGCGGCGCGGGCCGGTCGAGCTGCAGGCCCTGGTCGACGCGGTCCCGCCCGGCGCGGCGGTGGCGGCCGACTACGCCACCATCCACGCCCTGGCCGGGCGCCCCGTGCTCTGGAACAGCGCCCAGCTGCGCATGCGGCCCGAGGAGCGCCCCCGGGGCTGGGAGGCCCCCTGGCCGGTGCCGCCCGGCGCGGTGGACTGCGTGCTCGCCCCTGGGGATGACCCGCTGCACGCCATCCTCGACGCAGACCCCGCGCACCGCTGGGTCGACATCGCCCCGCCGCCGCGCGGGGGCGCCGGTGGGGCCAGCGGCACCCTCAGCCACCGCCTCCGGGTCCGCCGGGCGCGCTGAGGGGCCGCG
>JBJONS010000362.1:0-14608 GCA_046051725.1 Pseudomonadota bacterium
GGAAGTCGGGCCGCGCAGAACGTCGTGACCAACGTCGTTGTAGCGTCAGCGCGAGGCCGCACGCAAAAAGGGCGCGAAGCCCCCATCCGGGGCCGCGCAGGCCCCTTGCCCCCGGGGGTCCGGGGGTCCGGGGGCGGGGCCCGCCCCCGGCATCCACGAACACGAGGAAGTCGGGCCGCGCAGAACGTCGTGACCAACGTCGTTGTAGCGTCAGCGCGAGGCCGCACGCAAAAATGGCGCGAAGCCCCCATCCGGGGCCGCGCAGGCCCCTTGCCCCCGGGGGTCCGGGGGCGGGGCCCGCCCCCGGCATCCACGAACACGAGGAGGTCGGGCCGCGCGCAAAACATCGTGAGCGAAGTCGTTTCGGCGTCAGCGCCAGGCCCAACGCAAAACCGGCGCGCAGCCCCCGAACGGCGCCGGCCCGCGCAAACCCCCCAAAAAACCAAAAACCCCTGGGGAGGGGCGTTGCGGGGAGGGGGCACCCCGCCCCGCCCCCAAAAAAACTCACCCCCGAAGGGTCAACGCGCAGCCTGCGGTAGCTCGGCCAGCAGCTCACGGCGGTCGCGCCGCTCGGTCTCGAGCGCCGCCCACAGGTCACGCAGGCGGTCGGCGGTCGGCTTGCACTCGACCCCGACGATGAGCGGCTCAAGGAGGCCGTCAGCGAGGTCATAGACGAGGCCGTGCAGCATCGGGCGCTTGCCCCGGGCCCAGGCGTTCTGGATCACCGGCGTGCGGCTCAGGTTGCGCACCTGCTTGAGCACGTTGAGCTCGACCATGCGCTGGTGGCGCGCCTTGTCGTCGGGCAGGGCGGCGAGCTGGTCGTGGTAGCCGTAGTTCAGCTCGCGGATCTGCCCGAGCCAGTTGTCGACCAGCCCGTGGTTCGGCGCCGCGCAGCCGGCCACGACACCGCCGCAGCCGTAGTGGCCGCACACGATGACGTGCTCGACGTCGAGCACCTCGACCGCGTACTGCAGCACGCTCAGCAGGTTCAGATCGCTGGGGAAGGCCTGGTTGGCGATGTTGCGGTGCACGAACATCTCGCCGGGGCCCGTGCCCGTGATCTCGTTCGCCGGCACCCGGCTGTCGGCGCAGCCGATGAACAAGAAGTGCGGCGACTGGCCCTTGGCGCTGGTGGCGAAGAACTCGGGGTCGACGCGCAGCTTGTCTTCGACCCAGCGGGTGTTGTTCTCGAAGATGCGGCGGATGTGGTGCATGGCGGCTCCGGTCGTGGGTCAAGGTGAGGGCGCGGCAGGAGAGCTCAGTGCGCGGCGGCGCCTGGGCGGGCCGGGAAGCCCACGAGGCGCACCTGGGGCTTGTTCTCGGCGAACTCGTGCAGGCTGTCGAGCACGTCGGGGTCGAGGCGCTTGCACTCGCTCGCGTCGATCTCGACCCGCACCTCGGGGCTGAGCTCTTCGAGCGCGGCGAAGATGCCGCCCTTGTGCAAGAAGGTCACCTGCTCGGCCAGCGCGAAGCGCTTGATGATCGGGCTCGGCGGCCCCATCGGGCGCATCGCCACCACCCGCAGCTGGTCGCGCAGGATGGTGCCCACGCTCGCGGCGAGGCCGACGAGCACCCCCGTGAGCAGGTCGGTGAAGACGATGGCCAGCAGCGTCACCACAAAGGGCACGGTCTGGCTGCGGCCCCGGGCCCAGATGAGCCGGAACACCCGGGGCGCGCAGAGCTTGAGGCCCACCTGCAGCAGCACCGCGGCCAGCGCCGCCAAGGGGATCTGGTTGAGCAGCCCGCCCAAGGCCAGCGCCGCCCCGAGCAGCATCAGCCCGTGCAGCACCGCCGACCAGCGGGTCGCGCCGCCCGCCTCGACGTTGGCGGTCGTGCGCACGATGACGCCAGTGAGCGGCAAGCCGCCGAGCAGGCCGCTGAGCAGGTTGCCCGCGCCCTGGGCCAGCAGCTCGCGATCGGCGCTGACCAGCCGGTGCTGCCGGTCGAGCTTGACGCTGGCCTCGAGGCTCAACAGCGTCTCGAGGCTGGCCACCACCCCGATGGTCAGGCCGACCGACCAGGTGCTGGGCCGGGCGAAGGCCGACCAGTCGGGCCGCGGCAGCTGCGCGAGCAGGGCGCCCCCCTCGGGCAGCGCGACCTTGTGGCTGGCCTCGATGGCCAGCGGCCCGCCGATCAGGCCGAAGACCACCGAGAGCAGCGTGCCCCAGAGCACCGCCGCCAGCGGCCCCGGCACCCGGCGCACGGCCGGCCACGGCAGCTTGGGCCAGGCGAAGAGCAGGGCCAGCGCGCTGACCCCGACGATGGCCGCGCCAGGGTGCAGGTGCCCCGCCGCGACCACCAGCTCGGTGAAGGTGTTCTCGCGGTCGGCCTGCAAGAACGACTCGTCGCCCATCGCGTCGGCGTCCCACCCGATGAGGTGGGGCACTTGCTTGAGCACCAAGATCACGCCGATCGCCGCCAACATGCCGGTGATCACGTTGCTGGGCACAAAACGCGCCAGAAAACCCGTGCGCAGCCCGCCGAGGGCGAGCTGCAGCGCACCAGCGATGATCACGGCGGGCAGCACCGCCTCAAAACTGCCCTGGGTGGCGAGCGCCGCGAGCATCACCGCGGTGAGGCCGGCGGCGGGGCCGCTGACCTGCACGTGCGAAGGGCTGAGCAGCCCGACGACCACCCCGCCGACCACGCCCGCCACCACCCCGGCCACGAGCGGCGCGCCCGAGGCCAGCGCGATGCCCAGGCACAGCGGCAGCGCGACCAAAAAGACCACCAGCGAGGCCAACAGGTCAGGCTGGGCCGGCCCCCACGACGGGAGAGCTGGGCGCAACGGGGGCGAAGGATCGGGGCTCTGGGACATGGGCGCGCCGCGCGAGAGGGCCAAGGGACGTGCGGTCTGCCCGCACGCGCCCTTCGGCTATCCCGCACAGCCTGTGTCGCAACGACACAGCGGGTCAAACTGACACGAGGCGCCGCTCAGGGGGCCGGCGTGCCCTCGGCGCCGCAGACCGCGCCCTTGGGGTCGGTCGGCGTGCGCGCCCAGCAGTACAGCCGCTGGCCGGCGAGGTCTTTGACCTCGACCACCATCTGCTCGGCGCTCAGCGTCACGACCGCGTAGCCGAGCTGGTGGCGGGCGAAGGCGGGCGCACCACGAGGGCCGGCGTCTTTGCAGGCCTTTCGGTCGGCCACGATCTGCGCGCCCCGGCCCGGGGTCTCGGCCCAGTCGCTGCAGCTCGGGCCCGGCCGCACCTTGCTGCCCGCGCCGCTGGTCAGCGCCGGCACCCACACCGGATCGGCGGGGGCCCCGGGCACCACACGGCCCTGATCGACGACCCGCGCGTCATAGACGCCGAACTGCAAGCTGTGGGCGTGGCCGTTGACCCACAGGTCGGGCCGCAGCCCTTGGTCGATGAGCCAGCGGCCGGGCGGCGGCGGCTCCCAGAAGCCGTCGAGCTCTTTGTCCCAGGCCGTGCGCAGCTCGTGGTGCGAGAGGACCACGGTCCACGCCGAGAGCGGGTTGTCCATCGCCGCCTTGATCGTCGAGGCCGGCAGCAGGTCTTGGTCGCGCAGGTTGCTGTCGATGACCACGACCTTGCCGAAGCCGACGTCGACCTCGTACTGCAGGGCCGGCAGCTGCACCCGGCCGTGCTTGGCGGCGTAGGCCATCAAGCAGCGCTCGCGCTTGGGGTTGCGGCCGCGCAGGTGCCCGACGTCGTGGTTGCCGAGGACGAGGAAGGTCGGCGGGGGCCGCTGGCCCGCCGGCGCGAACAGATCACCCAAAACAGCATCGAGCTCAGCCTTCACGCCTTCGACCTCGCCGTCGCAGGCCGGCACCTTCGGGTAGACCAGGTCGCCGAGCGCGAAGATGGCGTCAGCCTGCTCGCCGGCGATCGCCGCCTGCAAGGCCGCGCGCTGGGCGGCGCTGGCGTGGCAGCCCGCGCCGAGCGGGGCGCTGCCGTCGGCCCGGGCCCCGCAGCCCTCGGCCGAGGCGGGCTCGCCGGTGTCGCCGACCATCACGAGCTTGACGCTGTGGAGCTGGGCCGGCCGCAGGCTGACCTTGGCCAAGGTGGTCGAGGGCGCGGCCGCCGCGGGGGCGCTCAGCGAGAGCAGCGCGCAGCAGGCCAAGGTGGCGCGCAGCAGGGAGGCACCGGGGCGCGCCGAGGGGAGGGGCCGGGCGGCGGAGAGGGAGGGGCGGGGCATGGGGGCTCCAAGCCAGAGGGCGGGCGCGCCTTGTAGCCAGGAGAGCAGGCCAGGGGAGGCCAGCACGATGCCGTCTGCCCAGCCGCCTCCTGCGGGGATACCCTTGCCTGCACGGGGGCTGTGGCCGCCGAAGGAGCCCATGACCGCACCCGCCCGCTGGTCCGCCCCCGCGCTGAGCCTCGCGCCCCTCGACGGCGCGCCCGACGCCGAGACCGCCCCCGCCGTCTTCACCGCCACCTGCTGGTGCGGCGGCCTCATCGACACCGAGCGGTTCGACGGCGGGGACGTCGGCCCGGGCCAGGGCGTCGAGGCCGCGGCCCTGCGCCGCTGGCTGGCCGAGCGCAGCGCCGAGCTGGCCCTCGAGCTGCGGGTCACCGCCGGCGGGGGCCGCGAGGCCCGCGGCTGGCTCGGCCTGAGCGCGCGCGGAGCCACCGAGGCCGCGGCGCTGGCCGCCCTGCAGCGGGCCGCCGACGACCTCGGCGAGGCCCTCGACGTCTGGGAGTGGTGGCCGACCGCCGAGGCCCCGCCCCCGCTGCCGCCGCTGCAGCTCTGCTTGCGCGCCGAGGGCGCCGGGCACGCGCTGCACCTGCGCGGCGCCGACGGACCGCCCCGGTGGATCGAGGGCCTGCTGCAGCTGAGCCCCGCGCGCCTGCCCGAGCGCACGGTCCGCATCCAGCTCCGCTCGCTGGCCGCCTCCCCCGACCTGCGCCGCGCCCTGCACGCCGCCGCCGCCGAGGCCGCGCAGGCGATCGACGAGCCGTGGGAGCTGCTGATGGCGTCCGAGGGCGGCACCTTCCACCGCCTGCGCCAGATGCACGAGCAGACCCAGCAGGCCGAGCTGTGGTTCTCGCTCCACGGGGAACGCCCGCTCGGGGCGGTGCTCGCCGAGGGTCTTTTGCACCGCTTCACCGAGCCGCTGGGCGGCGCCTTGCTGCGCCTGCTGCCCGGCCCGCCCGCGGCGGTGCGCGTCGACGCCGAGGTGCTGGAGTGGACGCTGCAGCTGCTGCGCCTCGGCGCGCCGGGCAGCGACGACGAGCCGAGCCTGCCGCCGACCCGCGCGCTGGGCGACCTGCAGCCGCCGAGCTTCCCGCCGAGCTTCTTGTCGCGGCGCTGAACCTCGATCCGCGCGCCGATCAGGCGCGGCGATGGCTCAGCAGCGCACGGTCTTCTTCTTCTTCGGCGCGCCGCGGGCGAGGCACTTCTCGATGTAGGGCCGGGCCAGCGGCACGTCGCAGTCGGTCTCGCCCACGTCGACGTGCACGGGGCCGATCTGGTCCGCGGCCGCCAGCGCCGCCGCGCGCAGCGGCTCGACGTAGACGCCGACGCTGATGACGAAGCTGTTTTGGCAGTAGCGCACCCGGTTGGGCGCCTGGTGCACCCCGGCCGCCACGCGGTCGAGCAGGGCCCGCAGCTCGTCGAGGGGGAGCGCGGCGTCCGGCAGCAGGCTCACCAGGCAGGACCAGGTCGCCCAACCGGCGGCGGCCACGGTCAGGCGCGGGTCGTCGATCCAGCGCCGGGCGAGCGCGAGGCCGTGCGGCGACTCGGCGGCCACCCAGGGCACGGTCGACTCGCTGAGCATCGACCAGTCGGCCTCGTCGGCCCAGCGCTGGATCAGCGCGGCGTCCATGCCCTTGGGGTTGATCATCAGGCCAGCGAGGTAGCGGGCGTCGCCCACCCCGCTGTCCCACAGCGCGCGGGCCAGCGCCTCGTCTTTGCCGGCGGCCTTCAGCACCACCTTGAGATCGCCGACCTTGACGCCCAGCACGTTGTCTGGGGCGCCGTGGCGCTTGAAGATCGCGCGGATGTTGGGCGCTGCCTTGGCGTGGAGCAGGCCCAGGGCCTCGTCGAGCTGCACAGGTCCTCCGGTGCGGCGGAGGCGCGCCCGGGCGCCGATCAGCCCGCGCAGCGCACCCCGGTCCCGCGCAGGCCACAGTAGCCGCCGGGGTTCTTGTGCAGGTACTGCTGGTGCTCTGGCTCGGCGTAGTAGAAGAAGGCGTCGGGCGGACCGCCGGCGCGCAGCTCGGTGGTGATCGGCCCGAGCCCTCGGGCCGCGAGGCGCGCGCCATAGTCGGCGAGGCGGGCCGCGCACCGCTCGAGGTCCTCGGCCGGCGGGTAGAGCGCCGAGCGGTACTGGGTGCCGACGTCGTTGCCCTGGCGCATGCCCGCGGTCGGGTCGTGCGCCTCGAGGATGACGGTCAGCAGGTCATCGAGCGCGGTCTGGGCCGGGTCGTAGACCACCAGCACCACCTCGGTGTGGCCGGTCTGGCCGCTGCAGACCTCTTTGTAGGTCGGGAAGGGGGTCGAGCCGCCGGCGTAGCCAGCCGCGGTGACCAGCGCCCCGGGCTGCTGCCAGAGCCGGCGCTCGGCCCCCCAAAAGCAGCCCATCCCGGCGATGAGCCAGCGGCTGCCCTCGGGGAAGGGCGGGCGGAGGGGGCGCCCGTTCAGCGCGTGGACCCCCACCGGGAACGGGCTCGACGCGCGGCCCGGCAGGGCCTCGGCGGGGGTCGGGATGCGCAGGCTGCGCCCGGCGTGCAGGGCCTCGAAAAACGATGAGAACATAGATCCCTCGGTCATAGAAGCGGATGGAGCACGGGGAGCGGGGCTGCGGGGCGGCCGCCGCCGGCGGGGCGCTCAGGCGCGGGGCGGCGGCGCCATCACGCGCTGGACCGCCGGGCGCTCGGCCACCCGGGCGCCCCAGGCGGCGAGGTGCGAGAGCGCGCCCAGATCGAGCTTGACCATGCCGGCCCAGCTCAGCACCACGAAGAGGTAGGCGTCAGCCACGCTGTAGTGGTCGCCGAGCAGGTAGGGGCGGTCGGCGAGCACGCCGTCGATGTAGGTCGCCCGGCCGATGATCCGCTGGTGGATCGCCGCGCGGTCGGCCTCGGCGGTGGCCGGGTTGAACAGCGGCGAGAAGGCCTTGTGGACCTCGGCGCCGATGAAGCCCAGCCACTCGTGCAGGCGCGCCCGCTCGAGCGTGCCGTTGGCCGGCGCGAGCCCGGCGGCCGGCGCGGCGTCGGCGATCCACTGCAGCAGCGCCGGCACCTCGGTGAGCACCACGCCGGGGCTGAGCTCGAGCGCCGGCACGTAGCCCTTGGGGTTGATCGTGGTGAAGTCCACGCCGCTCGCGGTCAGCTTGCTGCGCAGGTTGACCTTCTCGAGGGTGTAGGCGAGGCCCGACTCTTCGAGCGCGATCTGGGGGGCGAGGGCGCAGGTGTAGGGGCTGGTGTAGAGCTTCATCGGCGGCATCCGGGCGCGACGGGCGCGTTCAGGGGGAGGGAGAAGGCGGCGGGGACGAAGGGGAGGAGGAGGGGCCCGCGCCGGGCTCGAGGCGCGCGCGCAGGCTGAGCAGGGCCGAGGGGACCAGCGCCAGGCTCAGCGGCAGCAGCAGCCGCACCTCGCGCACGCGCCCAAACGCCACGATCAAGCCGAGGTAGGGCAGCATCACCAGCATCAGCCGGCGCAGCGCCGGGGGCTTGTCGCGCCAGTCGAGCAGCGCGAGCGGCGCCCACGCCCCGAGGAAGAGCGCGGCGTAGCCCAGCCACTCGGGCGAGGTCAGGTTCGCGAGCATGATGTCGGCGACGCTCATCCCGCCGGCCCAGCCCTCGACGGGGATCCAGGCCCGCAGCCCGAGGTAGGGCAGCAGCCAGCAGAGGCCCAGGCCGGCGGCGCGGCCGAGCGTGCGCGGCGCCGGCTCTTCGCCCCAGCGCAGCGCGAGGTGGATCGGCGCGATGAACACCGCGGTCTCGCGGTTGAGCGCGGCGATCACCATCAGCGGGAACAGCCAGCGGTCGCGCCCCTGCACCGTGAGGAGCGCGGCGAGGGTCCAGGCGAACAGGTCACCCGGGCTGTCGGGCTGGTACCAGTAGTGCAGGTAGGAGGGCCCGTGCAGGGCCGCCACCAGCACCGCCCCGAGCAGCGCCCAGGTGGGGGGCAGCCAGCGCTCAAGCAGCCGTTGAAAAGCGACCAGGAAGCCTGAGGTCCACGCGAGGCGCCACAGCAGGTAGCCCGACTCGCGCCGGTCGATCGGCCGGGCCATCAGCGGGCCGACCACCCGCGCGGTGCCCTCGGCCAGCGCCGGGGACAGCACCCGATACGCCCAGGGCGCCTCGCCGGTCATGCTGAGGATGCGCTCGTGGCGCTCTTTGCGCATGCCGCGGTTCTCGCCGTAATTGACGACGTAGGCGTGCATCGAGGTGAGCAGCGCGCCGAGCAGCAGCAGCAGCACGAGCACGATGCGCCGCCCTTGAAGGGTCGGGGCGCCCGGCGCGGCCGGCGAAGGCGGGGGCTGCGGGCCAGGGTCAGCTGCGGGCACGGCGTCCTCAACGTGGGCGCCGTGGGCCTATCGCAGCGCCCCGGCGGCCGGCCCCGCGGGCTGCGGGACCTGCCACAGCGCGCTCAGCCCCAGGTGGCGAGCACGTAGGCGGCCACGTCGGCGGCCTGGGTGGCGTCGGTGTAGATCGGCGGCATGCTGCCCTTGCCGTTGCGCACGACGGACTCGATGTCGGCGGCGCTCATCCCGGGCACCACGTCAAAGAGGCTGGGGCCGCTGACGCCGCTGCCGTCGGCGCCGTGGCAGCCCGCGCAGCCCGAGGCGTAGAGCGCAGCGCCGGCCTCGTTGCCGCCGTCGGCGCCATCCGCGCCATCGGCGCCATCGGCGGTGCCATCGGTGCCATCGGAGCCATCGGTGCCATCGGTGCCATCCGCGCCGTCGGCGGTGCCATCGGCGGTGCCGTCGCTGGAGCCAGCGGTGTCACCGCCGGAGTCCTTGGTGCCCGAGCAAGCGGTCAGGGCCACGAGGGCCACCATCGGGAAGAGCTTCTTCATCATCGTTCGCGTCTCCTGTTTTTTGAGGGGCTCAGCCCCAGGTCAACATCACGTAAGCGGCGACGTCGGCGGCGTCGGTGGCGTCGGGGTAGACCGCCGGCATCGAGCGCTGGCCGGACTGGATCAAGGTGCGGAGGGCGCTCTCGGACATGCCCGGCACCTCGACGCTGAGGTTCGGAGCGTAGCCGCTGTCGCCGTCGGCGCCGTGGCAGCCGGCGCAGCCGGTCGAGAAGAGCTCGCCGCCGCGCACGGCGTCGGGGCCGGTGGTGGTGCCGTCGCCGCCGTCGGTGCCGCTGCCGTCGGTGCCGCTGCCGTCGGTCGCCCCGTCGGTGCCGCTGCCGTCGGTCGCCCCGTCGGTCGCCCCGTCGGTGCCGCCGCCGTCGGTCGCCCCGTCGGTGCCGCCGCCGTCGGTCGCCCCGCCGTCGGTCGCCCCGCCGTCGGTCGTGCCGTCGTCGCCGCCGCTGCTGTCGTCGGCGCTGCTGTCGTCGGCGCCGCCCTCGTCGGTCGCGCCGTCGGCGGCGCCGCCGCTGTCTTCGTCGGTGGCCTTGTCGCCGCAGGCGCCGAGGCTGAGGGAGATCAGGGCCGCCGCGATCCAGGGCGTAGGCGAGCTGACGAGGGACATGCGCATGTGAGGGCCTCCGTTGCGCGGCGACCGTACTCCACGCGCACACCGCTCGCGACGCCTTCGGGGAAACAAAGCAGTGCCAGGGGCCGCTTCGCGCGCGCCAGCCCGACCGCGGCGCGCGGCGCAGCCGCGGTCGCCCCCGGGGCGACCGAGCGCGGAGCGCGAGCGCGGCGGGGGGGCGCCGCCGGCCCGGCCGGCGGGGCGCCCAAGCCCGATCAGGCGCCGAGGGGACGGGGAGCGTCGAGCAGCCAGACCTCGGTGCCCTCGGGGATCTCAGCCGCGGGGAGCACCGGCTGGACCTGCAAGGGGTACGCCCGTCGCCCCGCGTGGGGCTCGATCCGGTGGGGCACGAGCTTGCCCACCGTCGTCAGCACGAAGGCCACCCCATCGGGCCGGCGCAGGCGCAGCGCGCAGCCCGCCGGCGCCGCGCCCTCTTCGACGCCGGGGCTGAGCAGGACGCAGAGCCCGTCGACGTCTTGCGCGTGCTTGACGACGAAGAGCAGGCTGGGCTGGCCGGGCGCGGACAGGGGACCTCCAGGGGCCTGGAGAGGCTACCACCGGGCCGGACCCGGTGGGCGCGCTCAGCCGAAGTCGACCTCGATGAGCGCGCCGGCCTCCATGTCGACCAGCAGCAGGCCGTGATCGGGCATCAGCAGGGCGTACTCGAGCAGCTGCCTGCGCGTGGGCGGGTGGGTCGGATCGGGGGCCCGCTCGCCGGTCTTGACCTCGGCGACGTAGTCCTGGCCGTTTTTGCGCACGAGCAGGTCGAGGCGCACCGCGTAGCGCCGCTCTTCGCCGTCGACCCACATCACCGCCTCGACCACCGCCTGCCGGTCGATCACCGTGTAGCCCTGGGCCTCGAGCAGGGCCTCGGCCTCGGCCTCGCCCCCCTGCGCGCGGCGGTTGCGCGCCCGGCTCGCCCGCGACCAGCGGCCTTGGGCGGCCCGCAGCCGGGCCCAGAGCCAGAGGCAGAGCGCGAGCAGCGCCCCGACGAGGAGCAGCAGCAGCAGGTCGATCCCAGAGAGGCTGACAGGGATCGGCGGCAGGTCCACGGCGGCTCCCGGGCGGGGGACGGAGGGCCCCCCGCGGCGTTATCGACCCAGGCGCCCGCCCGCCGCGCGCGCAGGAGGCCCGGTGCGCGCAGGTGAACCGCTCGTGATCGGCGTGCTGGTGCCCACCCTCGCCGGTGAGCCCCCACCGCCAGACGCAACCCCGCTGGGGCGGACCGCCGCCGCGCTGCGGGCCGAGGGGATCGCGCTGCTCTTCGGCGACACCTGGGGTGAGGATGGCGCGCTGCAGGGCGTCTTCGCGCAAGGCGACCGCTGGGTGCCCGGTCGCGCCCGCCCCGCCGCCCTCTACGACCGCGCGCCGATGCTGGGCCAGCCGGCGGCCTACGCGGCGGCGAT
Source organism: Pseudomonadota bacterium (assembly GCA_046051725.1). Taxonomy (GTDB): domain Bacteria; phylum Myxococcota_A; class UBA796; order UBA796; family UBA2385; genus JAEUKK01. The sequence goes on from JBJONS010000362.1 coordinate 11,014, forward strand.
CCGCGGCGCCGCGGGCCTGCCCATCGGCAACCCGCCCGCCCTGCGCGCCCTCTGCCAAGACAAGCTGGCCTGCCAGCAGGCGCTTGACGCGGCCGGGGTCGGCGGCCTGCCCCCGGTCGAGGACGACCCCAGCGCCTTCGCTGACCGGCTGGACGACTGGGGTGCGGCCTTCCTCAAGCCCCGCTTCGGCGCGCGCGGGGTGGGCGTGCGGCGGGTCACCCGCGGAGAGGGGGCCCTGCCGGCCGCCCTGCCGGGCCTGCGACCGGGCCAAGATGACCCGGCCCTGCTGCAATTCGCCGTGCCGCCGCCCGCCGGCGACGCGGGGTGGAGCGTGCGGGTGCTCTGCCAGCGCGCGCCCGGCGGCCGCTGGCTCACGACCCCCGCCGTGCTGCGCCGCAGCGCGGTCGACCCGGTGGTGAACGCGGCGCGGGGCGCCATTTTGGAGCCCGCCGTCGACCGGCTCACCGACGCCGACCACCGCTTCGCCCTCGGCCTCGCCTTGACCGCGGCCGAGGTGCTCGGCGCCGACCCCGCCGCGGTCGAGCTGGGCGTCGATCTGGTGATCGACCGGGACGGCCAGCCGTGGATCGTCGAGGTGAACGGCCGCCCCGACGGGCGCCTCACCGGCCTCGCCGCCGCCGACCCCGACCGCTTCGGCGCCGCCGCGGCCGAGGCCGCCGCGCGCCCCCTGCGCCGCCTCGCCGCGCTGTGCGCCCGCTGAGCGCGCCCGGCGCGAGGGCCAGCCGGGTCAGACCCGCGGCCGCGGTGCGCTGGGCCTAGACCCCGAGCCGCTGCTGGTAGCCGGCGATCGCGCCGATCAGGTCGTCGACCTCGGCGTTGGGCAGGGCCTCGCAGCCCACGCCCAGCGCCCGGTCGATCAGGTCGATCAGGGCCGCGTCGAGCGCGCTGCGGCGCTCAGGCTCGGGCAGCCGGCGCAGGTTGCTGACCACGAGGTTCAGGTCGATCCGCCCATCCATCCCCGCGTTGACGTGGCTGAACAGCCGCCGTCCGCCGCCGGGCGTGCTCTCGAGCAGCACCTGCACGGCCGCCGCGCCGGCGCCGACCCCGCTGTGCACGTCGAGGCGGCGGGCGAGCTGCACCAGCACGTCTTGGGCGACGGCGAGCTTGGAGCGCGCCTCTTCGTCGCGCAGCGGCGGCGGGCCGAAGTTGAGGTTGATCGCGGTGGCCTCGGCCTCGGCGTCGGCCTCGGCGGCCTCGAGCACCTCGTCGGCCTCGACCAGCTCGACCGCCTCGACCACCTCGACCATCCGGCGGCTGGGGCCCGCCGGCAGCAGCTCGGCGCGCAGGTCGACGCGGTCGAGGTTGCGGTCCGCCACGCTGAACTGGCCGTCACCGAGGCCGCGCACGTCGTCTTGGTCTGAGAACAGCGACATCAGGCCCGGATCGAGCTCGGCGTCGCGCGGCGGCAGCCAGCGGCTGGCCCCTTCAGGCAGCCGCTCGGGGGCGCCATCACCGCCGCCGTGCAGCCAGGCGTCGAGGTCCTCGTCGGGCGGAGGGGTGGCGGCGCGGCGGGGCCGGGCGGCCCGGCGGGCGGCGGCCTCTTCGAGGTAGCGGGCGGCGGTCTGCACGAGCTCGTCCGGGGCGGGCGCCGGCGGGGGAGAGAGCGCCTCGGTCCCCTCAGGGATCGGATCGCGGCGGAAGTTCACGAGCGAGATCCGCCCGCCGAGGCTGTCGACCAGCTCGTCGGCGCCGAGGCCGTCGGCGCCGAGGCCGTCGGCGCCGAGCCCGGGCTCGTCGAGGGCGAGCTCGTCCTCGCTGGCGGCCTCAAACGGCAGCTCTTCGGTGCGCGGGTCAGCGGGGAGATCGGCGCCGGCGTCGATCACATCGTCGGCATCATCGGCTTCGCCGGCCTCGACCACCTCGAGCGCGGCGTCGCCGAAGACCGGCGCAGGCGCGGGCGCCACGGGCGGAGCGGCGGCCGCGGCGGGGGGCAGGCGGCGCTCGTCGAAGGGCACAAAAGCGGCGCCATCGGCGCGGGCGGCGGCGTCCGCGTCGGCCTCATCCTCGTCGGCCCAGTCCTCGGCGGGCCCGGCCGCGACGATGGACACACCCACGGGGATCGGGTCGTGGACGTCGCGCTCGTCTTCTTCGGCCCAGACCAGGCCGGCGGTCGAGGGGCCGGGGTCGGCGGCCGGGGGCGCCGGCGCGGGCGGAGCCTCGGGCGCGGCGCTGGCGGCGGGCGCGTCGGCCGCGGCGCCCTGGGCGATCCACCGGGCGAGGTCTTCGCCGAGCCCCTCGCCGAAGTCTTGCCCGTCGGGCACCTCGACCGGCTCAGAGAGGGCGTTGAGGTAGCTGACCGGCAGGGCCGGGGCCGGGCGGCCCTGCCCGCCGTCGTCGAGGGAGAACAGCTCTTCGACCTCGTAGGCGTCCTCGACCGCCGGGGGGCGGTGCACCGGCAGGCGCAGGCCCTCGTCGGTGGTGAGGATGCCGTGGCTGAGCATCTCGAGCAGCAAGCCGGCGGTGTCGAGCTCTTCGTGGGGCGAGAAGCCGAGCACCTCGGTCAGCGGCGCGGAGGGGGTGCAGAGCTCATGCAGCCGCTGCTGATCGGGGCGCAGCGGCGGGTGCGCGCCCGGGCGCAGGGTCAGCGTGTCGCGGCGCGCGAGCAGGGGGCCGGCGTGCGCCAGCGCGTCGAGCAGGCCGCGCAGCAGGCGCGCCGTGTCGTGCCCGCCCTGCACGTTGGCCACGAAGATGCCCTCGGTGGCGGTCCACTCGAGGCGGCCAGGCTGGCCGATGAACTCGGCGAGGTTCTGGCGAAAGCGGTCTTCCATCGCCGCGAAGAGCAGCGCGTCGGGCACATGACCCGACAGCAGCTCTTCGTAGGCGCCGCCGCGGCCGAGGCTCCACGAGATGCTGGCGGCCTGGCGCTCGCCGATCAGCCCTTGGTTGAGCAGCCGGCGCAGCAGCCACGGCCCGTCATCGGGCGCCAGCGCGGCGAAGACCTCGCCCTGCGACAGGTAGACCTGCCGCACGCCGCCGTGCGGGTCACGGGCCGACAAGCACCCGGTGAGGCCGCGGCGAAGCAGCCCCTGGAGCGTGTCGAGGGCGGGGAGGGCCCCGTTGGCGGGGAGGGCGGTGGACGCGGCGGAGGACACGGTGGACCCGGGGCGGGGCGCGTGGGGGCGGAGGCGCGCACGGCGCGGCTCGGGGCCAGCGTACACCAGGGGAGGGAGCGCGAGCCGGGCGGGGTCGGTGGCCTCCGGTCATCTCCGCGCCGCCGCGCCGCGCGGGAGCGCGCCAGCCCAGGGGCCCGAGGCCCGCTCCGCCGCGCCGGGCTGAAAGGTCATGAAATGTCGCCGGGCCGCGGTCGAGGCCCGGCAGGCTCAGGCGCCCGGCTCCGCGGCGGGGTCGAGGGCCGGCGCGGCCTGCGGCCAGGGGGGGCCCTCGTCCTCGGCGTCGAGCTGGTTGCGGGCCTCCATGCCCGCGCGTGCCGCGGCCTCTTCGGCCTCCCAGGCTGCGTAAAAGGCCTGCTCGCGGTCGGGGTCGAGGTCGCCCAGCGCCCCGAGCGCCTCGCGCCGCCGCTCGGCGAGGCGGTAGAGCGCGCAGGTCGCCGCCGAGGCGACGTTGAGCGACTCGG
>JBJONS010000363.1:0-15959 GCA_046051725.1 Pseudomonadota bacterium
CCACGCCAAAGTGGTGCAGGGCCTCGGCGTGGTTGCCATTGTCCCAGGCGGCCCGGCCGAGCGCGATCGGGTCTTGCAGCGTGGCCAGGGCCTCGGCCCGCACCGCCGGCGGGATGGGGATGGGGCCCCCTGGCCGATCCACGGCCGCCAAGGCGTGGAGCGCGCCATCACCGGGCCGCCGCAGCAGCCGGCGCGCGAGCGGCGCGATGCGCTCGGCCGCCCGCTCAAGCCGGGCGGCCCACGGCGGGCGGGGCGGAGGCGCGCCCTGGTCCATCGGGGAATCTCCGCGCGGGGCGTGGGGTGGGCTTGCGGGCGCCGCCGAGGGCCGGCACGCTGGGCTGGCCCTGCACAGGGTCGACGCGGCCGCGATAACAGCGCAGCGGCGCGCCCGGCGAGGCGATCACCCGCGCGTCACGCCAGGAGGCCCATGTCCACCCGCACCTCTGCGCCCGGGCTCCGCGCCCCGGCGCCGCTGTCCCCCCTCCGCTCCCCGCGTCCGCACGGTCCGCGGCGCCCGCACGGTCCGGTGCGCTCGGCGGTCGCGCTCGGCCTCGTGCTGGCCACGGGCTGCGCCCAGGATCAGAACATCGTCAAGCTCGAGGGTGACGACGTGTTCTACCAGGTCGACGCGGGCGAGGTCGACGTGCTGCTGGTGGTCGACAACTCCGGCTCGATGCAGCCCTACCAAGACCTGCTCTCCGAGAACTTCAACGCGTTCCTGACCTACTTCATCGAAGGCAACGTCGACTACCACATCGGCGTCGTGACCACCTCGATGGAGCCCCCCGAGTTCTTCGCCGGCTCTGGCTGCACCCAAGACGACATCGACGCGGTGCCGCTGGGCGGTCACCTCAAGGGCGGGACCTGGATCACGCCGGCGACCGACGACGGCGACGCGCTGTTCCGCGAGCTGGTCGCGGTCGGCACCTGCGGCAACGGCTACGAGATGGGCCTCGAGAGCGCCTACGCCGCGCTGACCTCGCCGCTCATCGACGACGAGAACGAGGGCTTTATCCGCGAGGATGCCTATCTCTCCGTCATCTTCGTCAGCGACGAGCAAGACGCCTCGCCCTGGCCGGTCGACGACTACGTCAACGGCTTCCGCGACGTGAAGGGCCAGCGCGACCGCGACAGCTTCAACGCGAGCGCCCTGGTGGTGGCTGATCTCGAAGACTGCTCGACCCGCCAGGTCGCCTCGGGCGCCCACCCAGGCACCCGCTACCTCGACGTCGCCGGCCAGACCGACGGCGTGATCGGCAACATCTGCGCCGACGACTTCGGCGTCATCGTCGAAGAGCTGTCGCTGGCCTCGTCCCGCCTGACCGACACCTTCTACCTCAACGAAGACCCCGACCCGACCAGCATCGTGGTCGGCGTCGACGACGCGATCATCGACTGCGCCGACGGGGTCTGGACCTTCGCGCGCGTGCCTGAAGGCCCCGAGGGACGGCCGGCCATCGTGTTCGCCCGCGACCAGCTTCCTCCGCCGAACAGCAAGATCAACGTGCAGTACAACTACGGCGGCGGTGACCCCGCCGGCTTCTGCGAGTGAGCGCGCCCATGACCCTGACCCCGAGCTCTGCCCCGCGCCGCGCGGGCCTGGCCTTTGTCAGCCTGCTCGGCCTCGCCGCCGGCTGCACCGCGCTGCCCTCCGCCAAGACCTGCGAGTCGAACAGCGAGTGCGGCTCGAGCGAGGCCTGCATCGACGGCGCCTGCGTCGAGGTGCAGTGCCGCACGAACGATCACTGCTCGATCAAGCACTACTGCACCGAGAAGGGCGTGTGCGCCGAGGGCTGCAGCGTCGACGACGACTGCTTCGCGGGGCAGACCTGCGATCTGGCGACCAACACCTGTGAGCGCCGGGGCTGCCGCGACACGCAGCTCGACTGCGGATACAACGAGTTCTGCGACCAGACGACCGGCGAGTGCGTAGAGAGCGGCCTCGATGTCTGCGGCAGCTGCAACCCCGAGGCGGCGACCTGCGGCGGCGGCGGCGCCTGCTTCCCCAGCGAAGAGCAGGGCGAGTGCTCGGCCAGCTTCACCTGCCCGAGCGGGCAGGGCTGCTTCATCGCCGAGTACGACGACCGGCGCACCTGCGAGGACTGGCTCGGGCTGCCCGACGACAGCGTCTGCGCCAGCGGCTGGGTCTGCGGCCAGGTCTCGGCCACCGACACCAGCCTCTACTGCCTGCGGCCCGCCTGCTTCACCGGCGAGTGCTACACCGGCTGCGACAGCCGCGACGAAGATCCCTGCCCGCGGGGCTTTGACTGCGTCGACCCGGGCACCGGCGACGAGGTCTGCTTCGCCGACTGCGCCTACCTGCGCGAGAACGACTACCTCTGAGCCCCGCCCCGCGGTCCGGGTGTGCGGGCCAGCGGCCGTAGCGCGGTCCGCGGCGCAGAAGACCGCAGCTCAGCGGACCGGGTGCTCGAAGCGCTCGGCTTTGGGCTCGGCGGTGGCCCTCGGCTCGACGTTCGGAGCGCCGCTGCCCGGCCCCCAGGCGGGCGCGCCGACCCGGGCACCGGGCATGAGGCCGATGCGGGCGGCGATCAGGTCCTTGACCCGGGGCGCGAGCCAGCGGCGGGTCGGGCCGATCATCAGCACCACGCCAGTGATGTCGGTGAGCACGCCCGGCGTGATGAGAAGCACGCCGCCGAGCAGCACCAGCAGCCCCTCGACCAAGCGGTCGGCCGGCGGGATGCCCTGCTTCGCGTCGGCCGCGAGCTGGCGGAGCACCCCGAGCCCTTCGCGCTTGGCCAGGGTGGCGCCGAGCAGGCCGGTCAGGACGATGAGCGCGACGGTCTCGACGGGGCCCATCCACCGGCCGAGCTGCAGCAGCAGGTAGAGCTCGACCGCGGGGATGACCGTCATCGCCACCAGCAGCTTGGCCATCATGTGCCGTCCCCCTCCGCGCGCCGCGCCTCCCCCACCTTCGCGCGGGTCCAGGCGGCGTCAAGCGCCGCGGCGTCGAGGTCGTGCAGCGCGCGCCCCTCGGTCTCCACCTCGCGCTCCATGGCCCGGAAGCGGTCGGCGAAGCGGGCGTTGCCGGCCCGCAGCGCCCCCTCGGCGTCCACCTCAAGGTGCCGCCCGAGGCTGGCTGCGGCCATCAGCAGGTCGCCGAGCTCATGGCGGCAGGCGGCGGGATCACCGCTCGCGACCGCCTCTTTGAGCTCGGCCAGCTCTTCGTCGAGCTTGTCGAGCACGCCGGCGGGGCCGTCCCAGTCGAAGCCGACGGTGCGGGCCTTGCTGCCCTGGGCCGCCGCGACCACCAGGGCCGGCGCCGCGGTGGGGATGCCGTCGAGCAGGCCGCGGCCGCGCGCCCGGTCCGCCCGCGCCCGGGCCCAGTCGCCGCGCCGCGGGCCGCCGCCGGGGCTCGGCCCGAAGAGGTGCGGGTGCCGGCGGACCATCTTGTCGGTGATGCCGCGCGCCACCGCGTTGAGGTCGAAGCGCCCGGCCTCTTGGCCGATGCGCACCATCATCAGCAGGTTGAAGAGCGCGTCGCCCAGCTCTTCTTCGACCGGGTCGGCCCCGGGCGCTGCGGGCGCGTCGACCGCGTCGGCCAGCTCGTAGACCTCTTCTTGGAGGTAGGCCCGGAAGCTCTGCAGGGTCTGTGCGCGGTCCCACGGGCAGCCGTCGGGGCCCCGCAGGGTGTCGATGAGGTCGAGCAGGGCGCAGAGGTCGGTCAGGTCACGGGAGGTCGCCGGCATGGGCCCGCCTAACTGTGGATTTTCTCATGCGGCGCGCGCGGTCTTTGGATCTCTTGCGCGCACCTGGGGCATCATGGCAGCGACGCCGCCCCCCCAGGGCCCGCGCTTGGAGATCTCATGCCCGCACCTTCGCCCCTCCGTTCGCTGACCGCGCTGTCCCTGCTCGGCCTCGGCGCGCTCGGCCTCGCCGGCTGCCGCTCCGACTACGCGGTCAAGTCTGACCGCCTCGGCGTCGACCTCGAGCTCGAGGTCCTCAGCCCCAGCTACGGCGAGTTTCAAGGCGATGGCCCCGCGGTCGTGACGGGCCTCGTCTCGCCGGCCCAGGCCAAGGTGCTGGTCGAGGGCCAAGAGGTCGAGGTCAACGACGACGGCAGCTTCTCGGTCGAGGTGCCGGTCGACTACGCCTACCGGATCATCGAGGTCGAGGCCTCTCTCGACACCCAGCGCGAAGACTTCCGGGTGCCGATCTTCCGGGGCGTCGACCCGGTGCCCGGCTGGCCCGGCGGCATGTCCGCCCGCTTGCTGCCCAACGGCCTGAGCAAGCTCGGCGAGACCCTCGGCGCCGCCATCGACGGCCTCGGCTGGCAGGCGACCCTCGCCGCGAGCCTCCCGGCCTATGAGAGCGACATCTTCGCCATCCGGCCGGTGGGCATCTTCAACGACCCGACGGTCGTCAGCATCGCCGCGGCCGACGGCGGCCTCGACTTTGTCGCGACGCTGGTCAACCTCAAGCTCGAGTACGAGCTCGCCATCGACTGGATCGGCCTGTCGAGCGAGCTGTCGATCAGCTTCGGCGAGATCGCGATCGCTGGCCTGATGGTGCCGGTCCTCGACGACGAGGGCCTGTTGAGCCTCCAGCTTGAGGACCCCGGGCTGGTCATCAACGAGCCCGACATCGTGCTCGGGCCCCTCGACGGCTACCTGGCCGAGCTCGTGCTCGACGCGGTGCTCGGCTACGTGGTCGAGCCGCTCAGCGACCTGCTGCTCGGCGTGCTGCTCGACTCGATCGGCACCATCGAGCTCGGCGGGCCCATCGCCTTTGAGACCGACCTGCTCGGCACCTCGCTCGCGCTGAACCTCACCGATCTGATCACCGAAGAGCAGGGCATCGGCGCCGAGCTCGCGCTCGGCATCAACGAGCCGGCGGCGACCGAACCCCTCGGGCTGTCGGTCCCCGACGCCGGCACGGGCGGCGTGCACCCCGACGCCCAGGCGGCCATCGCGCTCCACGAGGGCGTGCTGCAGCTCGCCATCGGCAACCTGCTCATCGATCTGCTCGGTCAGGTCGACAGCTTGCTCGGCAGCTTCGGCGACCTGCTCGGCGGCATGGTCCGCACCCTCCCGGGCGGCGACCAGGCCCCCGCCGCCGCCGAGGGCTGGTGCCTCGGCCTCGACCCGGGCACCGCCTATGTGGCCCGCATGGTGCCGGGCATCGCGCCGCTGGGCGCGGTCTACATGCCCGACCTGGTCGTCGACATCGGCGAGCGCAAGGGCGCGGTCTGCGAGACCTGGCTCAAGGCCTCGCTGGCCACCGAGATCAACCTCAACATTGAGGGCGGCACGGCGCTGGGCATCGATCTGGTCGTCGCCGAGGGCGTCGTGCTCGAGTACGGCGCCGTCGACCAAGACCCCGACGCGGTGGTGACCGCGCTCGGCGACTGGCTCGAGAGCACCTTCGGCCTGGTCGGCGGCCTGCTCAACTTCGACCTCGCCGACCTGCTCGGCGGCCTCGGCGGCAGCGGCGACCCGGCCGACCCGGCGACCCTGCTGCTGGGCGGCCTCGCCCCGCAGCTGCTCGACAGCCAGCCGATGGTCAACCCCGACGGCTCGACCACCGAGGGCCTGTTCGTGGTCTCGCTCGGGGTCTGGGCCGACTGAGCCGCGGGCCGGCTTGGCCACGCCGCTGCGCCACGCGCCTGTCGAAGGCGGCGTGGCGCTCGTCGTTTTGGACTGGAGCCGCGGCCTTAGGCGGGCGCCGGCGCGCGGCCGTGCTGGTCGAGCAGGCCCTCGAGCAGCGCCTCGGCGGCCTCCCACAGCGCGGGGGCCTCGTCGTCGTCGGCGCCGTGGATGGCGGCGAAGACCCCGCCCAGCGCCGCGGGGCCGAGCGGCGCCAGCGGAGGGCCCTGCATCATGGCGACCTCGGCGCCGTCGAGGTTCACCTCGTTGATCGGCAGGCCGCCGGCCGGGCGCAGGCGCCAGGTCGGCATGCCCAGGGACGCGAGGGCGGCGACCAGGGCGGGGCAGGCGGCGGCGCCGACCGTCAGCGCGCAGGCCTCGCCGGCGCCGTCGGGCAGGGGGGCCGAGACCGCTGCGCCGTAGAGGGCGGCCATCGCGTCGACCAGGGCGCCCGCGTCGCGGGTCCAGCCGGCCGCGGCGTCGGGCAGCACCCAGACCCGCAGGTTGCGGACCGGCCCGAAGGCGGCCAGCTCGTCGTGAAGCTCGAAGAGGCAGCTCAGATCAAGCACCTGCTCGGGGCTGCAGACCCGCAGGTCGACGAGGGGGTTCTGGCTGCGCAGGCGGCGGACGCGGGGAGAGGGTGTGGGCATGGCGGGCCTCTATCCCCGCGGAGCCCGCCCCCGGGCGGCGCTTCAGACGAGCGCGCGCAGGGCCACGCCGATCCGCTTGCCGTCCTCGAGCCGGAAGCCGTAGCGCCGCTCGGCGGCGGCGGGCGGCAGGGGGCCACGCCCGGCGTCGGGCAGGCCCAGGCCCGGGCTCTGCTGCGGGTCGAGCTGCGCGAGGGTCTGGCCGGCGATCGCGTTGGCCAGCTCGTCGATCATGCCCGCCACCGCAAGGTCGTCGGCGAGGCGCTCGCCGGCCCACAGCATCGTGAAGATGGCCTCGGCCTCGGCGGCGCTGGTCGCCAGCACCAGCGCGCCCAGCGCCGGGCGGTGCAGGTCGATCGTCGACCACCGCAGGCTGCCGTCGTCCCAGTCGAAGGCCCCGTCGGGCTCGGCGGCCAAGAAGAGCGTGCTCTCCAGCACCTCGGTGACCACGGGCTCGATGATCTGGGCGTCAATCTCGGCGGCGTTCATGCGACGGCTCCGTCCATGCTGGTGATGGCCGCCGCCAGCGCGGCGGGGCTGAGCGGCTTGCGGATGACCGCCGTCGCGCCCATCCCGCGCAGCTCCTCTTCGGCCGCCTCGTTGATGAGCGAGCTGACCACCACGACGGGGATGGCGTTGAGGCGGGGGCTGCTCCGCATGAAGCGGAGGAGGGTGCGCCCATCCATCACGGGCATGTTGAGGTCGGAGACGACCAGATCGACGGCCTGGGACTTGAGCAGGTCGAGCGCCGCCCGCCCGTGCTCGGCCTCAAAGGTCTGATCGGCGCGGTAGCCGCAGATCGTCAGGCAGCGCCGGACCAGCATCCGCGCGGTGGCCGAGTCGTCGACGATGAGCACGTTGGGCATGGGATCCTCTCCCCTATCCGTCGGTCAGACCTGCCAGACGGGCAGGCCAGGGCTGCTGATGCGGACGAGGCCGGACGGGACCTCGACCCGCACGGTGCGGGACAGCTCGCCGCCGACGTCCTCGGCGACGGCGCCGAGGCCGTACTGCCACAGCAGGCGCTTGATGCCGAGCACGTTGCGCTTGCCGATGTTGAAGCTCCCCATCTTGTCGAGGATGGTCGCGCCGCCGATGAGCTTGATCTGCAGGCCGCGCCCATTGGCCGGCGCGCCGGTGCGCTCGAGCGCCCGGAACAGCGCGGGGATGGCCGTGCTCGCGTAGTAGCCGGGGAGCGCCCCGTGCAGGCCGTCGTCGGGGGCGGCGGGCAGCGCGATGTGGGCCATGCCCACCGCGCCAGAGCGCGGGTCGCGGGCGATGACCGCCACGCAGGACCCCAGCGCCATGGTCACGAGCAGGTCGCCCGGGCAGGCCGACGCGGCGATGTCACCGATGCCGAGCAGGATCTCGCTCATGGTCACTCCACGGCCGCGGGGGAGCGGGCCGGCTCCCCTCCGCGCTCGGGCTGCAGCGCGTCCATCAGGGCTTCGGCGATCCCGTCGAGCGACTTGAGGGCCATCGCGGCGCCGATCTCCCAGGCCTCGCGGGGCATGCCCCAGACCACGGCGCTCGCCTCGTCCTGGGCAAGCGTCAGCGCGCCTGCCCGCCGCATGTCGAGCAGCCCGAGCGCGCCATCGGTGCCCATCCCGGTGAGGATGACGCCCATCGCCCGCTTCCCGGCGACCCGCGCCGCTGCCCGCATCATCACGTCGACGCTCGGCGCGTGGCCGTTGACCCGCGTGTCGCCGAGCAGCTTCACCTTGAAGCGGTCGCCGGCCGCCTCGACCGCGCACTGGCGCCCGCCGGGCGCGATGAGCACCGTGCCGGCGGCGAGCAGGTCGCCGTCCTGGGCCTCGCGCACCTGGAAGGGCGTGCTGGAGTTGAGCAGCCCGGCGAAGGTGGCGGTGAAGCCGGCCGGCATGTGCTGGACCACCAGGACGCCCGGCACGGTCGGGCTCAAGCGGCAGAGCAGGTCGCGGATGGCGTCGGTGCCGCCGGTCGAGGCGCCGATGGCGATCATCCGGTCGTCGCGGGCCCGCAGGCCGGCGCTCGGCGGCGGGGCGGTGCGCTTGAGCTTCCAGTGGCTCACGTTGGCGGTGCTGGCGATCTTGATCTTGGTGCGCAGCTCCATCATCATCTGCTCGACGCCCTGGTGCATCGTCTTGCTGGGCTTGGTGACGAAGTCCACGGCGCCGGCCGAGAGCGCGGACATGGTCACCTCGCGCCCGCGCTCGGTGTGCGAGCTGACCATGACGACCGGCAGCGGGTACTGCGGCATCAGGCGGCGGAGGAAGTCGACGCCGTCCATGCGCGGCATCTCGACGTCGAGGGTGATGACCTGTGGGTTGCGCTCGACGATGAGGTCGCGCGCCTCGTAGGCGTCGCGGGCGGTGCCGACGACCTCGATGAAGGGGTCGGCGGCGAGGCCATCCCGCAGGATGGCCCGCACGACGGCAGAGTCGTCGACGATCAGCACGCGGATGGGTCCAGAGCTCATCGGCCCTCCTTGCGGTACACGCCGGGGCAGACGTTGCGGAAGCGGCTCGTCAAGCCCGAGATGGTCTCGGCGTGCCCCACGAAGAACCAGCCGCCGGGCATCAGCGCGTCTGCCATGCGGTCGATGAGCGCGCGCCGGGTGTCATCTTCGAAGTAGATCATGACGTTGCGGCAGAAGATGGCGTGGAAGGGCTGCTTGAACGGGAAGGTCGCGTTCATCAAGTTGAAGCGCCGAAAGGTCACCTCTTTGCGAAGGAAGGCCTTGATGACGCTGTTCCCGCCAGGCTGGGGGTCGAAGTACCGGGTCTGCCAGGCCGGCGGCAGGCTCGCGACCGCCTCGGTCGGGTAGACCGCCCGCTCGGCCTTCTGCAGCGCGCCCTGCGAGATGTCGGTCGCGAGCAGGCCCGCCTGCCACTGGCCGTACTCGGCGCCCAGCACCTCGTGGATCACCATGGCGAGGGCATAGGGCTCCTCGCCGGTGCTCGACGCCGCGCACCACAGGCGCAGGTCGCGCTCGCGGCCCTGGCGCTGGTGGGCGAGGATCGACGGCAGCACCTCGTCGCGGAGGAGCAGGAAGTGCTCCGGCTCGCGGTAGAAGAAGGTGTGGTTCGTCGAGATGCAGTCGACCAGCAGGCTGAGCGTGTCCTGGGTCGGGCTGGTGAGCATCGCCACCGCGAACTCGTGGTAGCTCTCGAAGCCCAGCTCGCGAATGGCCCGGTACAGCCGGCTCGCCACCATCGCCCGCTTGCCATCGGTCAGGTGGATGCCGAAGCGGTCCCGGATCAGGCGCGCGGTGAGCAGAAAGTCCGCGTCGCTGATCTCGAGGTTGGGGGCGACGCCCGCCCCGTGGGGAGAGGAGATCACGGGGGCTCCAGGCGCGAACGTGGGCGGGGCGGCGGGCCAGCGGCCGCCGACCGGGGAGGAGGGCTTGGCTGCTGTGGCTCAGCCGCCGAGGGACGCGGAGCGGGGCGGGGCGCCGACGAGCTTCTCGGCGTCGAGCAGCATGCGGACCTGGTCGCCGACCTTGCCCATGCCGGCGATGAAGTGGTCGTTGTTGCGGCCGAAGGCGTGCGGCGGCGCCTCGACGTCACCCTGGGGGATGTCGAGCACCTCAGAGACCGTGTCGACCACGAGGCCGACCAGCCAGTCGCCGACGTGGATCACGATGATGCAGGTGCGGTCATCGTAGGCGCGGGGCTCCATCCGGAAGCGCAGCCGCACGTCCATGACCGGGATGACCTTGCCGCGCAGGTTGATGACGCCCTTGACGAAGGCCGGCACGTCTGGGACGGTGGTGACCTGCTGCATGCCGATGATCTCACGGACATACATGATGTCGAGGCCGTAGGACTCGCTGCCCAGGATGAAGGTCAGGTACTTGGTCCGCTCCTGCAGCTCGTCGGCCTCAGAGAAGGACGCGGCGTGGGCATGGGCGATGGTCGGCATGGTCACTCCCGGTGCGCGGGGCAGGTGGGGTCTCTGGGGGCATCGGATCGGACGGTCGATCTCATGCGGCCGCGTACACGTCTTGGATCAGCTTCGCGACGTCAATGATCAGGCTGATGGAACCATCGCCGAGCACGGTGCAGCCGGCGAGTCCGCGCACCGAGCCGAGGTAGCCGCTGAGCGACTTCACCACGGTCTGGCGCTGGCCGATGAGCTCGTCGACCAGCACGCACACCCGCTGGTTGCCGTCCTCAATGACGACCAGCAGGCCGTCTTCGATGCGGGTGCTGTCCGGCTTGAGCTGGTAGAGCTCATGCAGGCGGTAGACCGGCAGCAGCCTGCCGCGCACCCGAACCACCTCGGCCCCGTTGGTGAGGCGCGTGATGTCGCGCGCGGTCGCCGTGACGGTCTCGGTGATCGACAGGATCGGCAGGGTGAACCGGCTCTGTCCCACCCGGACCAGCATGCCCTCGATGATCGCCAGGGTCAGGGGGATGCGCAGCGCCATCGTCGAGCCGGCGCCCGCCACGCTGCTGACCTCGACCCGGCCCTTGACGCTCTCGATGTTCTGCTTCACCACGTCCATCCCGACCCCGCGGCCAGAGATGTCGCTGACCGCGGCGGCGGTCGAGAAGCCGGGCTCGAAGATGAGCTTGTAGACGTCGGCGTCCGACAGGTCGGCGCCGTCACCCTTGACCAGCCCGCGCTCGATGCCCTTGCGGAGGATGCGGGCCCGGTCGAGGCCGCGCCCGTCGTCCCGCACCTCGATGCGGATCTCGCCGGCCTGCTGGCGGGCGGTCAGCCAGATCCGGCCCTCGGCCGGCTTGCCCGCCGCCACCCGCTCGGCCGAGGTCTCGACGCCGTGGTCGATCGAGTTGCGGATCAGGTGCACCAGCGGGTCGGAGATGGCTTCCACCACGCTCTTGTCGACCTCGGTGTCCTCGCCGGAGATCTCGAGGCTCACCCGCTTGCCCTGCCGCCGGCTCAGGTCGCGGACGAGGCGGACCATCTTCTTGAAGGTCGGCTCGATCGGCACCATCCGCAGGGACATGGCGATGTCCTGCAGGCCGCGGGTCACGCGGTTGAGCTGCACCGCCGCCTTGTGGTTGCCGTCGACCTCAGCGGCGAGGTTCGGGCCGTGGGTCACGGCGGTCTCGGCGATGATCAGCTCGCCGATGAGATCCATGAGCTGGTCGAGCTTGCGGACGTCGACGCGGAGGAACTCGGCCTTGCTGCGCTTGCCGTGGGCCTCGTCCTCTTCGGCCGCCTTCTCGACCTCGCCCCGGCGGGCGCTCTGCACCGCGAGGGCCTCTTGCACCACCGCCGGGCTGACCGCGTTCATCTGGACGAGCTTTTGGCCGACCGGGAGGCGGTTGTCGCGCAGGGCCTCTTCGACCTGCGCCGGGGTGACCAGGCCCGCCTCGATCAAGATCTCGCCCAGGCGGCTGGAGCTGCCCGGGGCCGGGGCCGGGGCCGGTGCCGCGGGGGCCGGCGCGCGGGCGGCCGGGGTCGGCAGCGGGATCGGCGCGCTGGGCGGCTCTGCCGCGGTCGGCAGCGCCCGCTCGGGCGCGAAGCCGGCGGAGAGCGCAGCCATCAGCGACTGCAGGCCCGCGTCGGTGTCCGCCGCGCCCTGCGCTTGGACCGGCGCGAAGACGAGGCGCTCGCCTTCGGGCGCCGGCCTCGGCGCGGCGGCGGGCGCGGGGGCCGCACCAGGCGCCGGCGGGGCGGCGGGCGCCGGCGCGGCGGGGGCCGGCGCGGGGGCATGCGCGCCGTCGTCGGCGAAGCGCACCATGCGCTCGATCAGCGCCGACGCCGGGCCGGCCAGCGCCTGGTCGGACAGGCTCGACTCGATGGCGTCCAGCGCGTCGTTCGTGAAGTCCAGCGCCCGGCAGAGGACATCGACCAGCTCGGCCGACAGGCGCAGCTGGCCGGTCCGCACCTTGTCGAGCAAGGTCTCGGCGTGGTGGGTCACCGACTCGACGTGGGTGAACTCGAGGAAGCCGGCGCTGCCCTTCATCGAGTGGAAGAGGCGGAAGATCTTGTCGATGGTCTGGCGGTCGGCCGCGCCTTGGCCCCCCTCGAGCTGGATGAGGAGCGGCTCGACCTCGGCGACCGACTCCCTGCTCTCGGTGAGGAAGTAGTCGATGATCTCTTGCGTCTCGCTGTCCATCAGTGCCCTCGTCGGTGGCGCGGACCGCAGCGGTCCCGCACCGCCATCGGGTCGGGCCTGTCGCTTTTGAGGGCAATCCGGTGCCGTGTGGCCCCTTGTCGGACAGGCCTCCAGAAGTGGCGGACCTGTCCGACAGGGGGACAGCGCGGGGCCTCTGGAGTAGGATCGCCGCGGGTGGAGGGTGGATGTCCATGCGCCTGCACGCGCTCACGCGGCCGCTCTGGTTGGCGCTCGGCTGGGCGGCCCTCGCGCTCGCGGTCATCGGGGCGATCCTGCCGGTGATGCCGAGCACCTGCTTCGTGTTGGTGGCGGCCTGGGCCTTCGGACGCAGCTCTCCGCGGCTGGCCGCGTGGCTGCGGGGCCTGCCCGTGTTCGGGCGGGTGATCACCGACTGGGAGCGCGAGCGGGCGATGCCGCTGTGGGCCAAGGCCTGGGCGATGCTGCTGATCGGCCTGAGCTTCGGCTTGTCGGTGGCGGTCTCGGCCGAGCGCCCCTGGCTGCAGCTCGGCCTGATCGCGGTGGGCCTGGGCCTGGTCACCTGGATCGCCCGCCTCCCGCGCCCGGGCTGCCCCGTGGCGGTGCGCGAGCCGGCCTGAAGCCCGCCTCCGGCCGAAAAGAAGCGGCCCCGCCCCGGGGCGGGGACGGGGCCGTGGACCCCAGCGGCCTGGACCCCGCGGCGGGGCCCAGGCCGCGGGCTACTCGCGCTCGAAGACCGCGGCGGCGCCCATGCCGCCGCCGATGCACATGCTGACCACGCCGTAGCGGCTGCCGCGGCGCTTCATCTCGTGCAGCAGAGTGGCGGTGAGCTTGGCGCCGGTGCAGCCCAGCGGGTGGCCCAGCGCGATCGCGCCGCCGTTGACGTTGACCTTGTCGCCGTCGAGGCCGAGCTCGCGCAGGCAGTAGAGCGCCTGGCTGGCGAAGGCCTCGTTGATCTCGAACAGATCGACGTCACCGACGCTAATCCCGGCCTTGGCCACCGCCTTGGGGATGGCCTTGGCCGGACCGATGCCCATGATGTCGGCGGGCACGCCGACCACCGCGTAGCTGCGCAGGGTGCCGAGGACCTCGAGGCCCAGCGCCTCAGCCTTCTCGCGGGCCATCACCAGCACCGCGGCCGCGCCGTCGCTGGTCTGCGACGAGTTGCCGGCGGTGCTCGACCCGGTCTTGGAGAAGGCGGCCTTGAGCTTGCCCAGCCCCTCGACGGTGGTGTCGGCGCGCACGCCGTCGTCGATCGAGATGGTGACCTCTTTCCAGGCTTTTCCGTCGAAGGCCCGGGTCTTCACCGGCACGATCTCGTCGGTGAACTTGCCGCCGGCGATGGCCGCGGCGGCCTTCTGGTGCGAGGCGGCGGCGAAGGCGTCCTGCTCGGCCCGGGGGACCCCGAAGCGGCTGCAGACGTTCTCGCTCGTCATGCCCATCGTGACGTAGATCTCGGGGTGCTCGGCCATCAGGGTCGGGTTGGGCGAGGGGCGGTCGCCGCCCATCGGGATCATCGTCATGCTCTCGACGCCGGCGGCGATGGCGACGTCGTACCAGCCGGCCGCGATGTTGCTCGCCGCCTGGGCCAGGGCCTCGAGGCCGCTGCTGCAGAAGCGGTTCAGCGTCATCGCCGGCACGGTGTCGGGCAGGCCCGCGCCGAGGCTGGCGATGCGGGCCACGTTCATGCCCTGCTCGCCCTCGGGCATCGCGGTGCCCACCACCACGTCGTCGATCAGCGCGGCGTCAAAACCGGGGACCTTCGCCAGCACGCCCTGCAGCGCGGTGATGAGCAGGTCATCGGGGCGCGTGTCCTTGAGGCCGCCCTTCTTGGACTTGGTCACGGGCGTGCGCACCGCGGCGACCACGACCGGATCACGGGGGTTCTTGCTCATGTTTGCCTCACGTGTTCGTAGGTTGGTTCGCGGCGGCGCTAGTTGCGCAGGACCTTGCCGGTCGAGATGAAGTGCGTGATGCGCTCCATGGTCTTCTCTTCGCCGAGCAGGCTGAGGAAGCCCTCGCGCTCGAGGTCGAGGATGTGCTGCTCGTCGACCCAGGTGCCCGCGGGGATGTCGCCGCCGGTGAGCACGTGCGCGATGCGGCGCGCGACCTTGGCGTCGTGCTCGCTGGCGAAGCCGCCCTGGACGAGATCGTAGAGCTTGAGCTCGATGGTCGCGCGGCCGCTGTTGCCGGGCAGCTTGAACTTGCTCGGCTTGGGCGGGACGTAGCCGCTGGCGGCGAGGCCCAGCGCGGTCCGCTTGGCCTCCCAAATGAGCTGATCAGCGTCCATCACGACCTTGTCCTCGGCGCGGAGGTAGCGCATGTCGCGCGCCTCTTCTGCCGAGGTCGAGAACTTCGCGAGGCCGATGTTGAGGAAAGCGGCCTGCACGAAGGGGTTCGGGTCGTAGTTGACCGCGGCGGGGATGCCGCCGAGGTAGCGGCGCAGCATCTCTTTGCAGCCGCCGCCGGCGGGCAGCAGGCCCATGCCGGCCTCGACGAGGCCCATGTAGACCTCGCCGGTGGTCACGGTCGCCGCCGACTGCATGGCGACCTCGAGGCCGCCGCCGAGCGTCAGCGAGTAGGGCGCGGTCACGACCGGCCGCTTGCTGTACAGCGCGCGCTGGACGATGCCCTGCATGCCGCGGATGAGCTGGTCGATGCTGTCCCACTCGCCCTGCATGGCGGACATGCCGACCATCATCAGGTTCGCGCCGGCGCAGAAGGCCTGGCCGTTGGGGCCGACCGAGGGGCGCAGCTGGCCGCGGGCGTGGTTCTGCGAGCCGACGACCAGCGCCTCCCACTTGCCGGCGTCGAGCTCGTCGAGCGCGTCGTTGTAGAGCTGGAACATGTCCTGCTCGAGCGCGTTCATCTGGGCCGGGCGGGTGAACTGCAGCAGCAGCACGCCGTCGCCGATGTCGACCAGCTCAGCGGCATCGTTCTTCTTGACCACGCCGCCGCTCGCCTTCTTGTCGCTGATGAACAGCCAGCGCGGCGAGGTGGGCAGGGGCTTGCTCTCGCCGCTGACCGCGCACCAGTAGGTGGGCTGGCCGTCGACGTAGGCGTAGAAGGAGCCGCGGCCCTTGGCCAGCATGTCCTTGACCCAGGCCGGGACCGTGCGGCCCTCGGCCTCCATCCGGGCGACGGTCTCGGCCACGCCGAGCGCGTCCCAGCCCTCGAAGGGGCCGAGGTCCCAGTTGAAGCCCCAGCGCATGGCCCGGTCGATGTTGACGATGTCGTCGGCGATCTCGGGGATGCGGTTGGCCGTGTAGATGAGGCTGTCGGCGGTCACCGCCCAGGCGAAGGCCGCGGCCTTGTCGTCGCCGCGCAGCAGCACGCGCGAGGCGGCGCCCGGGTCGTCGGCGAAGCTGCTCGCCTGGGTCACGCTGTCGAACTTGGGGCGGGCGGCGGGCTTGTACTCGCCGGTGCGCCAGTCGCGGGCCAGCGTGATCTTGCGCCCCTTGGCGTCCTTCTCGTTGGTCTTCTGGTAGAAGCCCTTGCCGGTCTTGTTGCCGACCGCGCCCTCGGCGACCATCGCCTTGAGGAAGGCGGGCGAGACGAAGGCGTCGCGCTGCTCGTCATCGGGGCAGCCGGTGAACACGTTGCCCAGCACGTGATCCAGCGTGTCGAGGCCGACCATGTCGCCGAGCGCGAAGACGCCGA
>JBJONS010000364.1:0-4233 GCA_046051725.1 Pseudomonadota bacterium
GACCTGAGCGGTGGGCGGGGCGCGCCCGCCGGCGGCGCGCCTGCACGCGCGGCGCCCGCGCGCCGCGGGCCCTGACCTTAGGGTTCGGATGGCAGGCCCTGTCGGTCATGCGCGCAGGTGCCCTCGATCTCGACGCGCAGCGTCTGCACCGCCAGCGCGGTGTTCGCGACGGCGCGCCGGGCCTCGTCGGCGCTGAGGCCCTGCTGCTGCGCGGCGCGCTCGGCGGTGGCCACCCAGGCGGCGGGCGGCGCGAGGGCGGCGGCCAGCGCGGCGCAGGCCGCTGGCTCGACCCGGGCGCGCGCGCAGAAGTCGGCGACGGTCTTCTGGTGGACCGCGACGGCGTCGCCCGCGTCGGCGGCGTGGCGCGGCTGCACCTCGAGCCGGTGCAGGGCGGCAGAGAGCGCCGCTGCGTGCCCGATGTGCATCGTCCCGCAGCCCCCCGTCTGCGGGCCGGCGGCTTGGCGCAGGGCGGCCTCGATCTGGGCGGACCAAGCCGGGTCGAGGGCGGGCGCGCAGCCCTGCCCGATGCCGTCGCGGCTGCTGCCATAGTAGGCGCCGAAGCCTTCGAACCACGCGTCGGGGAAGCGCGCGGCGATCCAGCAGGGGATGGCGCCCGTGCCGTGCACCTCGAGCACGAAGCGCAGGGCCAGCGCCGCTTGGCCGGCGCGCAGGGGCGGGCCGCGGTCGATCGTGCCGGTGGTCGCCGTGCCGTCGAGCTCGTGCAGCAGGCGGGCCGCGGCCGCCGCCGCCTCGGCGGGCGGCAGCGCCGGGGTCATCAGCCGGAAGAAGGCCGCGTAGGCCCGGGCGTCGGGGGCGTCGATCGCGTCCAGCGCGTCAATCCCGGCCGCCATGTCGGCCTCGGCCAAGGCCAGCGCCGCCGCGGTCGGGGCGCCGTCGGCGGCGGCCGCCGCCGCGCGCTGCGCGTCCTCGCGCTGCATGCGCGTGGGCGGGATGGGCGACGGCCGCGGGACGGGCGCCTCATCGGCGCAGCCTGGCGCGGGGGCGGCCAGCGCGACCAGGGCGAGGTGGCCGAGCAGCGCGGCCCAGCGGTGGAGGGGAGCGCGGCGGCTGGGCACGGGGGCCTCGGGGTGGGGGCGGTGCGTCGGCGGGGGCGCGGCCGCGGCGACCGGGGGCGGGCGCGCGGCGCGGCGCGGCGCGTGTACCGCGGCGCCGGGCGGGCCGGTGACCGCGCCGGGCCCCAGCGTCGCCGCTTCCTGCTGGGGGCATCCCCGCGCCCGCCCGACCGGAGGGCCCGGCGCAGCCGGGGTCGCGCAGCGACCGAGCCCGCATGGGCGAGCCCGGAGGGGGGGCGTCAGGCGCCGGCGGCGGTGGCGTGGTGCACCTCGCGGATGAGCGAGCGCAGGCCGCGGCGGGTGGTCACCGGGCGCTCGTCGTCGTCGAGGGCGGCGGCCGGGGCGGCTCGGCCACCTCGGCGGCGGCGACCTCGGGCAGGTGGATGAAGGTGTCGCTGTCTTCGCGGCCCCAGGTCGGGCGGAGCTCCGGCTCGACGGCGGCGAGGGGCGGGTGGTGCTTGCCGCGCAGCGCGGCGAGGCGGGCCCTCCGCCGTCGCCTCCTCCCCCGCGCCACCTCAGCCCTCCCAGGCCCCCTCCACCCCGCCGAACACCGCCCCCACGAAGTCCTCGGGGTGGGTGAACACGCCGAGGTGTCGGGCGCCGGGCACCACCGTCAGGGGCGCGCCCAGCCGCCGGGCGAGGCGCGCGCCCTGCCGCAGCGGGAAGGTCTGGTCGTCGGCGCCCCAGGCGAGGCGCAGGGGCAGGCCCGCCGCGCCGGCCGCGGCGAGGCGCGCCTCGAGGCCGAAGAGCGCCCGCGCGCCGATGCCCTGGCCGGCGGCCCGCATCTGGTCGGCGAAGGCGACGGTGCCGGGCAGGGGGAAGGCCGCCGCGACCCGGGCCCGGTCGGCCAAAGCGACGCTGTGGTCGCGGTAGAGCGCGCCTCCGCGCCAGCGGTAGAAGGGGCGGTGCAGCAGCGGCGCGGCGGCGAGGCGCGCGAGCAGCCAGGCCGGGCCGAGGCTGGTCGAGAGCAGGCCGAGCGAGGCGGCGCCGCGGCGCAGCGCGAGCAGGGCCGCCAGCAGGCCGCCGAACTCGTGGCCGACGAGGTGCAGGTCGGGGCCGGCCGGCGCGCCGGCGGCGGCGAGGGCGGCCTCGATGGCGTCGAGGTGGGCCTGCAGCGTGGCGGGGCCGCGCAGGGCCGGAGCCGCGCCGTAGCCGGGCAGGTCGATGGCCAGGACCCGCGCCCGCAGGGCCGGGCCGGCGGCGGCCCGCAGCGGCGCCCACAGGCCGCTGTGAAAGGGCAGTCCGTGCAGCAAGGCGAGGGTGGGCGGGGGCATCGGGCGGCGGACCCTCCGCGCGAGGCGCCGGCGACGGGGCGCCAGCGGTGCAGCGCGGCCAGCGCCAGCGGTTCAGCGCCGGCGGCGCCAGAGGTTCAGCGCCGGCAGGGCCAGAGGTTCAGCGCCGGCGGCGGAGCAGGCCCAGCGCCCCGACGAGCAGCAGGCCGAGGCCCAGGCGGCCGCGGGCGGCCCGGGCGCGCAGGCGGGCGGGCGCGGTGGCGCAGGCCGCGTCCGCGCAGCCGGCGCTGGCGTCGTCGCAGCCGAGCAGGGCCGCAGGATCGAGCGCGACGCCCAGATCGCCGCCGTCGCAGCCAAAGCCGTCGAGCGAGCAGCCGGTCAGCTCGACCGGGGTCACCCCGCTGAGGTCGAGGCGGGCGTGGGCGCCCTGCCAGCGCCCCTCGGCCTGGGGCACGAACTGCAGCGACTCGACGCCGAGGCCCAGCGGCAGCGGCACGGTGATGCTGGGCAGCAGCTCGGCGGGGATGAGTCCGCCGAGGAAGCTCGAGAGCAGGGCCTCGATGCCGTCGCTGTAGCCAGGGCCGAGCAGCTCGCTGTAGCTCTCGACCAGATCGATGGCTGGGTCGCGCAGCACCAGCGCGGTCGCCAGGGTGTCGCCGCTCAGCGTCAGATCGAGGCCGATGTCGGCGTCGCCGGTGGCCTGAAAGGCGCGCACCTTGCGGTGGTCGAGGACCGAGTAGAGCTCGACCTCCATCCCCGGGATGTCGACGTGCAGGGGCGGGTTGTCGGCGGTGAACCGGGTGGTCGGCGGGCTCGGGGCGTTGATCGTGAGCCAGGCCGGGCTGTCGGCGGGGAACAGCGCCTCGAAGTCGTCGCCGACGAAGCCGGCCACGAAGTCGGCGGTCAGGCCGTCGGCCACCACCGCGCCGAGCAGCGCGCCGGCGTCGAGGCAGAGCGCGCCGCTGGCCCAGGCCGAGAACAGCGTGTGGTCGATGAAGTCGGCGCCGAGCAGCAGGCCGGCGTCATAGGGCAGGCTGGTGTCGCCGGCGGTCTCGGACAGCTCGGGCCAGCCGCCGCCGATGCTGCTGCCGCCGCTGCTGTCGACACACGAGGACAGCGTCGAGGGCGTGATCTCGGCGCCGAGGCCGAGCACGAGGCCGCGCTCGCTCAGCTCAAGCAGGCTCGGCGCCAACGAGAGGCCGAGCGTCGTGTCGAGCAGCGCCACCGTGGTGTCGATGCGCAGGGCGTTGAGGCTGTCCTCGACCCCCGCCTCGAGCGCCGGGCCCAGGCCGTCGAGCGAGGGCGCGGCGGCCTCTTCGATGAGATCGCTGATCAGCAGGGGGTCTTGGTCGAGCATCGTGCCGATGGCGCTGGCGAAGACGCAGCCGTCGAGCGGGCTGCTGATCGGCGAGACGCTGAGCGTGGCCGGGCTCGCGGTCGCGGTGAAGACGCCGGCGCTCTCGGTGATGGCCAAGGCGAGGTCGACCTGCACCGCGGTCGTCGGCAGCTCGACCGCGCAGGTCTCGTTCAGGTCGGTCAGCACGCTGCAGTCGCCGACCACGGTCAGGGTCGAGGGGGCCGAGCTGAGCGTGGCGTAGAGGGTCACCAGCAGGGCGCCGCTGCTCGGGTCGAGGCGGACCTCGTCGACGCTGAGCTGCATGTCGAGGGGGGCCAGGGACCAGTCGAGGGGCGGCGCGCCATCGACGCAGGCGAGGCTGCCGCTGCTGGCCTCAATCGGGATCACCGGGGGGATCAGCGCCTGGAGCGCGTCGCCGAGGTGGTCGAGGCCCCCGCGGGTCAGGTGCACCGCCAGCGCCTCGGGCACCGGGTCGCCCACCGCCGCCGCGGCGGCCACCGCGGGGCTGAGGCTCAGGCCCCCGAGCGCGAGGCCGAGCGCGCAGCGCAGGAGGGGGCGGGCGGGGCGGCGG
>JBJONS010000365.1:0-2578 GCA_046051725.1 Pseudomonadota bacterium
CCAGACCGCCGGGGCGGGCGGGATAGGGGCCGCGCGGAGGTGGCGATGGGCAAGGTCACGGAGCTGCTCGCGCAGCGCGCGCAAGAGGCGAAGGCGGCCGAGCTCAAGGCGGCGGCCGAGGCCCGGGCGCTGCGGGCCCGCTTTGACGAGAAGCTGCAGCTCTACCTCGTGCTGCAGGTGGCCGGCGCGATGTGCGCCACGGTCTTCGGCGTCATCCTGCTGCCGATCTGGCTGGTGGCCGGCCCGATGTGGGCGGCGCGCTACTTCAAGTCGATCGAGGCGCGGGTGACCGAGCGCAGCCTCGAGGTGCGGGCCGGCGTGTGGTTCCGCCGCGAGACCAGCGTGCCGCTCGAGAAGATCCAAGACCTGAGCCTGCTGCACGGGCCGCTGCTCAACGCGCTGGGCCTCGCCACGCTGCGCATCGACACCGCCGGGGGCGCGGCCACGCCGGGGGCCTCGGCGGCCGAGCTCATCGGGATCATCGACGCCGCGCGCTTCCGCGACGAGGTGCTGGCCCGGCGCGACGCGCTGGTGGCCAAGGGGCCCAGCGCCCCGGCGCCGGCGGTCGACCCGACCCTGCTCGAGATCCGCGACGCGCTGCTGCGCATCGAGGGCCTGCTCGCCGGCGGGCGCCCGCCGCGGGCGGCCCCGACCCCCGCCGCGGTCGAAGAGGAGGCGACGGCCGCGCTGACCGACACGCCGGCCGCCGCGGCGCCCCAGCCGGAGCCGGAGCCCGAGCCGGAGCCGGAGCCGGAGCCAGACCCCAGCGCCGACCTCGCCGCCGTGCTCGCCGAAGCGTTCGGTGTCCCGCGGTCGACCGTGGAGGAGCGCGCGGAGCGGACCGCCGATCAAGACGCTGGGGGTGCAGCGGATGAGGATGGGGTGACCGAGAGGGCCCCCGGTCTGGTGGGGCCGCCGCAGCCACCTGCCCCCGCCGACGACCCCCAGGGCTCTGCCTGAGGGTCGCGGCGGAGGGCGGGGCGCGGGCGCCCGCTCAGCCCCGCGCCGGCGCTGCCCGCGCAAAGTCGGCCATGACCGCCGGCGCGCTGGTGTCGAAGCCGACCACGTCGAGCATGCCGCGGTCGTTGGGATCGGCGATGGTGAAGGCGTTGCCGATCATGCCGACCACGATGAGCTTGGCGGGCCGGTCCATCGCGGCGCGGTACTTGCGCAGGGCCTCGGCGGGGTGGACCTTGCCGAACCAGGTCTCGCTGTCGGTGTACACGACGAAGGTGTCGACGGGGATGCGGTGCGCGCGGGCGTGCTCGATCGGCAGGGCGCAGTCGGTGCCGCCCATGGGGATGGCGTCAAACGTGCGGTGCACGGTCTCGAGGTCGGCCTTGGGCCCCAGATCGACGCGCTGCAGCGTGTCGCTGAAGGCGTAGATCTGGGTCGAGGGCTCGGTCTTGAGCGTGGTGAGCGCCATCGCCGCCGCGCCGATCCGGGGCGTGATGCCGGTCATGCCCGCGATCTCGCCGCAGCCCATCGAGCCCGAGACGTCCACCGCCAGCAGGTGCCGGTTCCCCGCCGGGCGCACAGCATGGAAGCTGGCATGGAAGGCCTTCTCGAGCCCGGCGCAGATCTCCTCGTGGGGGGTCCACTTGAGCGCGCCGCGCACGCCGCGCCCCGACCGGTAGGTGTGGAGCGCCACCAGCACCGAGAGGGGGTGGACGCGGCCGGCCCGCAGCGCGCGCGGGTCGGCGAGCGCCGTGGCGACCGACCGCGCCGCGCTGCGCTCCCGCGAGAACAGGCCAATTGAGGTCATCTTGCCGAGGTTGCGCAGCAGGGCGGTCATGCCGATCGCGCCAGGGGTGGAGAGCAGGGCGCTCCAGACGCCGGGGTGGTTCAAGACCTCGCTGGGCAGGCACTCGCGGGGCAGGGCGTGCTGGCGCACCAACGCGGCCACGTGCCCCGGGTCGGCCTTGGCCGCGTGGGCGAGGCCCATGGCCCAAGGCAGGCGCAGCGCCTCGCTGGGCTGGTTCGCCGGCACACCCTCGGCGAAGCCTTGGGTCACCCAGCGGAACAGCTCACCATGACCCAGCGTGGGCGGGCGCACATGGCAGAGGCGCAGCAGGTCGCGGTGCGACCAGCCCTCGCGCTGCTGGTACTTGGTGACCTGCAGACCCAGCGCGTCCCAGCCCTTGTCGGCGTACCAGGACCCCACCGCCTTTCGGGTCAAGCGACCCCAACCGCCCATCTGGTCGATCAGGCGGGCGAGCTGAAAGAGGTGGGTGCCGGTGCGGCAGACCTGGGGCACCGCCGCGGCCGCCGCTTGGCGGGTGTCGAGGTCACCCGACTTGAGACAATAGGCGAGCAGGGTGATCGCCGGATCCTGGCGGGGGGCGCGGCCCTCGACCGAGATCTGGGTCAGGGTCTGGACCACGCCCACGCCGTCCCGGGCGATCATCGGCAGGAGGGTGGCGAAGGCGTCCGCGGTCAGCGCGCGGGGGCTGGCGTAGTAGCTGCCCGCGTCGGTGCCGAGGATGAGGAAGCGCTCGAGCCGCTGCTGGTCGCTGACCGTCCAGCTGTAGCCGCCGGCGCTGTTCTGCACCTGGGGGGTCTTCGCGCCGGCGAGCGG
>JBJONS010000366.1:0-13164 GCA_046051725.1 Pseudomonadota bacterium
TCGATCAGCTCGTCGGAGAGGCCGCGGACCGCCGCGCGCAGCAGGCGCCGGCTGCGCCAACCAGAGCCCCGCTTGCCGTCGGGCCCCGTCGGGATGGCGCCGATCATCTCCATTCCGCCGAGCGGACCCTGGCCGATGCGGATGATCGCCCCCGCGCCGGGCAGCGCGTCGTCCCCGAGCTTGCGCCGGGCCTCGATGACCGCGTTCCGGGCCTTCGGGGGCAGCGGCAGCCGCCCGATCGCGTCAAAGAGCTCCCCGGGCGCCGCGCCGAGCGTGAGCACCGCCATCGGCGCGCCCGGGCTCTCGACCACCACCGGCGGGATGATCGGCGGCGGCTGGATCGGCTGCGCGCGGCGGAGGCGCAGCTCGGCGCTGCGCAGGTCCTTCGCGAACCACGCGATGGCGGCGTCAAAGTCGCCGCCGCCCAACAGGCCCACGCCCCGGGTGTCGACATAGGCCCCGCAGCCGCCGCGGGCCCGCAGGCCGCCGACCAGCGCATCGGCGGGCGGGATGGGCCCCCCGCCGCTGCCGGCGAGCCGCCGCTCGTAGACAAGGGCCCCAGCGGCGTCGATCTGGATCGACTCTTCGTGGGTCGATCCCGCCTTGCGCAGGCGCTGGGCGTCGCCCACCCAGCCGCTCGCCTGCAGCTGCGCGACCAGCGCGCCGACCTCGGCCGGCCGCGCCCGCAGCGCCAAGCGCGCCGCGCCGTCCGCCCGGGCCACGAGGTCGACGGGCCCGGCCGGATCGATCCCCGGCATCGCCACCATCGCCCGCACGCCGTTCTCGGCGAGGGGGGGAAGGAGCGGGATCTCGCGGGCGGCCCCCTGGAAGACCCCCGCCTCATCGCACCACACGACGCCGAGCACCCGATCCGGATCGGCGACCGGAGCCCGGGCGCGGGCCGGGGGAGCGAGGAGCGCCGCGGCGCCGAGCACCGCGGGCGCGGCGGTCATCAGGAGGCGGGTGCGGCGCGGCATGGCGGGCTCCAACGGTGGAGGGAGCCTACCCCGACCCGCTCGCCCCGCGCTCAGTGCGCCGGCGCCTCGTCGGCGAGGCTGTCTTCGATGCGGTGCAGGAGCGCGCTCGGGCGGAAGGGCTTGGTGAGCAGCCGCCCCGCGGGGATCGCGGCGCCAGAGCGCCGCCCCAGATCGGCCGGCGAGTAGCCGGTGATGTAGAGCACCGAGAGCCGCGCGTGGTGGGTCTGCAGCGCGTGGTAGAGCTCGACGCCGTTCATGCCCGGCAGCACGAGATCGGTGAGCAGCAGGTCGACCAGCCGACCGTGGGCCAGCGCCAGGGCCTGCTCGGGGGTCGCCGCGTCGAGGATCGTGTAGCCGCCCGTCCGCAGGGTCTCGACCACCGCAGACCGCACCTGCTCGTCATCCTCGACGACGAGGATGGTCCCGCCCCGCCGGGTGAGCGGGCTGAGCCCGGCGACCTCGGCCGCCGGCGCCGGGCCGGCCGGTGCCGCGCCCGCCCGCCGCTCCAGGGGCAGCTGCAGCGCGAAGCGGCTGCCCGCCCCGGGGGTGGACCGCAGGACGATCTCGCCGCCCCAGCCACGCACCAGGGCGGCGCAGGTCGACAAGCCGAGCCCCGTGCCGCGCTCCTCGCCCTTGGTGGTGAAGAACGGCTCAAAAACCCGGGCCTGGGTGGCCGGGTCCATGCCGCAGCCGGTGTCGGCGACCACCAGGCACACCCGGCGGGCGTCGGGGTCGACGGTGGTCTCGATGCGCAGCACCCCGCCGCCCGGCATCGCGTCGCGGGCGTTGACCATCAGGTTCATCAGCACTTGGCTCAGCTCATCGGCGTCGAGGCTCACCAGCGCCGGGCGGGGGCTCAGCTCCAGGCGCACGGTGATGTGCTCGCCGAGCAGCTTGCCGGTCGCCACGGCGTTGAGCCGCGCCAGCTCGTTGAGGTCATGGACACCGCCGCGGGGCGCGCGCTTGCGGCCGTAGTCGAGCAGCTGCCGGGCCGTCGCGCCCGCCCGCTCGGCCGCCCGCTCGATCTCGTGCAGGTCGTCGAGCGCGGGGTCACCGACCGGCAGCGCCTCACGGACCACCGCGGCGTACGACATGATGACCTGGACGTAATTGTTGAAGTCATGGGCGATGCCACCGGCGAGCAGGCCGATCGGCTCCATGCGCTGGGCGCGGTGCAGCTGCTGCTCTTTCTGGCGGAGCGCCTCGGCGTCCCGCGCGCGGGCGACCACCGCTGCGGCGAGCTGCGCCATGCTGTGCAGCAGCTGCTTGTCCTCGTGGCTGGGGGCAGCGCCCCGGGCCGGCTCGACCACCCCCAGCAGGCCCCAGGCCCGCCGCGGGCGGCCCACCACCACGACCATCGACAGCCGCAGCCCGAGCTCCTGCAGCTCTGCCGGCTGCGCATCGCCGGCCGCGAGCGAGGTGGTCGCCGAGCGGTCGGCCGCCGCCCGCAGGCCCTCGTGGGGGCCGAGGCAGGGCAGGCGGACCGCGTCCGCGCCGTAGGCCGCGACCACCGACCACCCGCCGTCGGTCCGGGCCGACAGCAGGACCGCTCCCGTCGAATTCAGCGCCTTGGCCGCGCTCGCGCACAGCGCGAGCAGGGTCGACCGGGCCTCGACGTCGATCACCCCCGCGGCCCCCTCGTCGGCGCCCCGGACCAGATCGACCTCGGGCGCGAGCGCCTCGCGGGCCACCCGCGCGAGGGTCGCCTGGTGGCGAATGCGCTCCATCTCGGCGGCCCGGGCGGCGTGCAGCTCGGCGACGAGCGCCTTGACCTGCACGGCCTCGGGGCCCACGGCCGCCTGCGCCGCGGCCTGATCGCTGGCGTGCAGCGCGCCGCACCAGATGATCAGGCTGAGGGCCTCGACGACCAGCAGCGGATCGGCCCAGACCGGCAGCGGGAGGCCGCCCCCCACCGGGGCGAGCGGACCGGCGAGCACGAACAGGCCGCCGGTGATGACGGGGAGCAGGCCGAGCAGCCAACGCCAGCCGATGAACAGGGCGGTGTAGGTGCCGAGCGCGAAGAGGCTCGGCAGCGCGGCGCTGTCCAAGCCGCCGGTCGCGGCGATGAGCGGCAGGTTGGTCGCGAGCGCGCCGGTGACCATCAGCTGCGCGGCGACGCGCCGGTGTCCGCGCTGGCTGAGCGGGAGCGCGAAGGCCGCCGCGACGAACAGCGGGAGGTGGAGCAGGGCGAGGCCCGCCGGCTCGGCGCAGACGAGCAGCAGCCGGAGCCCGACCAGCAGCGCAGCGCCGGCGAGGAGCAGGCGCACCCGGGCGAGGCCGCTCGGGGGGCGGCGCGCGTGGATCGGCTGGCCGCTGGTCAAGGGCACGAGGTCCTCGCGGTGCGGAGGAGGGCCGGCGGGCCACCCATCCAGGGGCCCATCGGGACGGGGCCGCTGAACTGTAGCCCCACGCATCATCTTCGCCGCGCGGGGACGCCGCGGGTCAAGCGGCGCAGCGGCGCCGTCGACAGTTCGCGTGGATACATCACTCTCCGTGTTCCACGACGCGCGGAGCGGCCCCCTCCGCACCCCTGTCGGTGGCGCAACCCAGCGGCGCAGGCCCCGCGCAGCGGCCGCGCGCTGGGCTACGATGGCGCCAGATTGGAGGCCCCATGTCCCGGACCCCGCTCGTTGGCGCGCCGCTGCTGGCCGCCGCGCTCCTCATGCCCGGCTGCGCAGCCAAGGGCGTCGACACCGGCGGGCCGGTGCTCGGCGACACGCCCGCCGCTTGGCTGCTGACCGATGAGAACCTCGCCTCGGCCAGCGCCGGCGCCGAGCGCGGGCCGATGACCGAGCGCGGCAAGGTGAGCGCGTGGTACTTCGGCCACTCGACGTGAGGCTACTGCAGTAGCCAGTTTGGCTACCTCAACGACATGCAGGCCCTCCTCGACGAGGATGAGGCGGTGATCCTCGGCGTGAACGCCGCGGGGCTCGAGGCGGGCAACGGCACGGTCACCGTCGACCGCACGCTGCCCTGGCTGCAAGACACCGAGGCGGTCGACGCCTGGGGCACGTGGGGCGTCGCCTGGCGCGACGTCTGGGTGCTCGACTCCGAGGGCGTGCTGGTCGGGATCATGAACCTGACCGAGCACGACCTGTCGACGCCCGAGAACTTCGCCGCCCTCCGCGAGCTCATCGAGGCCGCAGACGACTGAGCGGCGGGCGGGCGCCGGGCGCGGCTCCGCCGGACGCGCCCCCGGTCCGCCGGGCTCCCCCGCCCCGTGGCACCGCGCGCCTCGCCGAAGGCAGCGCGCCTCAGGTGTTCTCCGTGGGTACACGCTTGACTTGTCAAGGCACGATGGGTACACCCACCTCAAGGGGGGAGCTCCCATGTCCGCCGCCGCCCGCCTCGAGGAGCCGCACGTGACCCAACCCCATCGGGGCGAGAGCCCCGGCGCGCCCTTGATGCCCGATGAGCTGGCCGACGACGCGCCGACCGACCTGCCGGCCGATCCGGCGGGGCCGCCCGTGCTGTCGAGCCCGACCGAAGACGACGAGGGCCTCGCCACCGAGGGGGGCCTGTTCGGGGGCGCGATGGCGCCCGACGGCTGGGCGCCGCCGGCAGAGCTCGAAGACAGCGCTTGGCGCCCCGACGGCGAGCTCGCGGCCAGCCTCACCGGCGAGGCCGCGACGGCCGGCCCCGGCTGGCACCTCTCGCCCGAGCCGGGCGACGCGGCCCCGGCGCTCGAGCTCCCCGTCGACGCGGTGCGCCCCGGGCTCGGTGGCAGCGGTGACCTCGAGGCCCTGCTGCTCGAGACCGAGAACCTCCGCCTGCGGCGCGAGCTGCACGAAGACCGCCGCCTGCGCGCCGAGGTCGAGGCCCAGCTGCACGAGCAGCGGGCCCGCCACGCCGCCGCCGAGGCCGAGGTCCGCGACTGGCGGGCCGCCGCCGCCGCCGCCGAGGCGCGCCTGCAGCAGCTCGAGTGGAAGCTGGCCCACTACCAGGCCTTCGCCGAGGCCGGCTGGTGGACCCGCCTGGGCGGCTGCCCGCCGTTCAGCCCGCCCGCGCTGCTCAAGGACAGCTGAGCGCGCCGCGCCGCGCTCCGCTGCGGGGCCGCGGCGCTCCGCCGCCTCCCCTCACCGGGCCCGGCCCGCTGGTCGACGCAGGGCCTCGGGGCCCAGGCCCGCGGCGACCACTCCCACCAGGGCGACGTGCTGCTGCAGATCGACCGCGCCCGGGTCAAGCACCCGGTGGATCAGGGCGCCGAGCAAGAAGCTGAGCAGCGCCCGCGCGACCGCCTCGTCCTCGATGCCCAGCTGCTCGGCCAGCGCTTCGGCGTAGTCGCCCAGCGTGTCGCTGAGCAGGGTCTGTGCGCTCGGCTCGGGGTGGTGCCGCTGGAACTCGAGGCAGATCAGCAGCGTCTGCTGCAGGGTGTGGGCCTCTGCCTCGAGGAAGCGCCCGAGCGCGGCGAGGCGCGCGTCGACGTCGGCGTCCGGCGCGATCCCCCGGGCGGCGACCTCGACCGTCTCGGCGGTCAGCTGCTGGACCATCGCCCCGAACAGCGCCGCCTTGTTGTCGAAGTAGTGGTACAGCGTGCCGGTCGAGACGCCGAGCTGCAGCGCCAGAACGCGCATGGTGACGTTGGCGTAGCCGAGCTGCGCGAACAGGGGGAAGCTCGCCCGCAGCAGCTCGCTGCGCCGGCGGTCGTGGTCGATGATGCGGGGCATGGGGCACCAGCGCGGGGGCGGAGCGGGCCGCTATCGCCGCCGCCGGGGCCCCGCTCAGGCGCCGAGCGCGAGGCCCGCGGACGGGGGCGGCGCCGCCGCGGGGCGCGGGCGGGTGAACAGGCGCTGCAGCTCCATCGGCCCGCGGAGGGTCTCGGCCCCCCGCCAGGTGCAGTGCTCTGGACCGCCGCCCCAGGCCCGGCGGCTGGCCTCGACCGCCGGACCATCGGGCCCCTGGTTCACAAAGACCTGCCCGAAGATCGCGCCGAGCCGGCCCAGCAGCGGGGCCCCGAGACCAAAGGCGTAGAGCGCCGCCGAGACGGCCCCCACACCGTCGAGCAGGGCAGTCTCGTCGGTCCAAGGCACCACGGCGAGCACCGGCCCGGGCTTGGGCAGGCGGACCACCGACAGCGCGGGGTCACAGCCGCTGACCACCGTGGGGTAGAGCACCGGCTCGCTCCCCTCGCCGAAGCGGCGGAAGTCGAGGCCGACGTCGAGGCTGGCCCCGGTGTCCTCGGCCTCGTCGAGCATCTCGAGCAGGGCGAGCCGGTCGGCGTCGGTGCGCAGCGGGCTGACCATCGCGGCCGGATCGCGCGGGTCCTCGACCTCGCGCTCGGCCGCCGCCGCGCAGATGGCGGCCACCAGGGCCTCGTGCCGGTCTGCGTGCACATACACCCGGCCGACGCGGGCCCGGTCGTGTCCCCCCAGGCGAAAGGCGCTGGTGGCCGCGCGGGCCGCGGCGGCGAGATCGGCGTCTTTTCCGACGACGAGGGCGTGGTTCCCCGCCTGCTCCCAGGTGACCGGGGCGCCCGTCGCCCGCAGGCGCGCCTCGAGGGCCGCCGCGCCCTCGGCCGCGCCCCCGATCCACACCGCCTGGGTGTAGGGATCGGCGGCGACCCGGCGCAGGAACTCGTCAGGGGCCAGCGCGGAGAGGATGACGCCGGGCAGGCTGCGCTCGACGAGCTCGGCGAGCTGGGCCGCGGTCCGCCGCGCGGCGGGCGTGGTGTTGACCAAGATCTGCGGCACCCCGGCGAGGAAGGCCGCGGGCATGACCCGACAGAGGTCGGGCAGCAGCGACAGCGGATCGAGCTGGATCGCGACCGCGCCGGCTGGTCGGCGCTCGCCCGCCCGCACCGCCGGATCACCGGCGCCCGGCGCCGTCCACGCCTCGAGCGCGGCCTGGGCCAGCGGCAGCTGCTCGCGCAGCAGCTCGCCGTGCGCGAGGGAGAGGTCAGCGGAGAGCTCCGCGCAGAGCGCCTCTCCTCGCGCGGCGAGGGCGAGGGCGAAGCGGCGGAGGGCCAGCGGGCGCTTGTCTGGGTGGCTCATGGGCGGGGTGTCGGCATCGCCGGGCGCCGCCATGAGGGGCGCCGGCCACGCCGCGGCGGTGCCCCGGCGACGCGCCGCTGCCCTCAGCCGGCCGGGCGCCGGGCCGGGCGGTCCTGCGGCGCCGCGCGCAGCGGATCGTCGGGCCACGAGTGCTTGGGATACCGTCCACGAAGCTCTTTTCGCACCTCTGGATAGATGTGCTGCCAGAAGCCGGCGAGGTCCTGGGTGACCTGCTGGGGCCGGTGGTTGGGCGCCAGCAGGTGCAGGCGCACGAGCACGCGGCCCTCGGCGATCCGCGGGGTGTCGGCGAGCCCAAAAAGCTGCTGGATCCGCGCGGCGAGCACGGGGGGCTCCTCGCCATCGCCATAGTCGAGCGGCAGCTCGGCCCCCGAGGGCACCCGCAGGCGCTGCGGGGCCAGCGCGTCGAGGCGCTGGCGCAGCGCCCAGGGCAGGCCGGCGAGCAGCTCCTCTTCGACCGGCGCGGCGGCCAGCTCGGCGAGGCTGCGGCGCCCGCGGCAGAGCAGCTCGAGCAGCTCCCGGCGGGCGTCGGGGCCGGCGGCGGGCAGGCCGAGCTCGGGCATGACCCGGGCGAGCAGGCGCATCCGGCCCCACAGCGGATCGAGGCGCTCGGCGGGCAGCCCGAAGCCCGGGCGGCGCAGGGCGGCGGCGCGCAGCAGGCCCGCGGCGGCCTCGGGCTCGGGGCGCCGCTCGGGGGCCCGCCGCTCGCTGAGCACCAGCGCGCCGATCTTGCGCTGCTCGACGACGATCGCCGCGCCCCGCTCCTCATCCCACTGGGTCGCCCAGGCGGTGTGCTCGGGCAGCAGGCCCGGCCGCACCGGGGCGGCGAGGCGCACCCGGTGCTCGCTGTGCACGCCGCGGCGCCCGGCCTGCAGGCCCACCGCGACGAGCAGCTCGGCGCCCGGCAGCTGCTCGGGCGGGTCGAGCACGGCCCCGCTGCCGCTGGCGAGCAGCAGGCGCGCGCGGTCGCCCTCGCGCCGGCGGGCGAGGCGCTCGGGGAAGCCGGCGAGCAAGGCCCGCACCACCCGATCCTCGAGATCGGCCCCCGGCGCGTCGGGGCTCGCGCCCACCGCCTGCCAGAGCTGATCGCGCACCGCAGCGCACTCGCGGTGCGCGGCCGGCGAGGCGCCGCTGCGCCGCGCGGGCTGGTCGAGCAGGCCGATGCGGTCGAGCAGGTCGAGGCGCCCCGCCTGGTCGGGCCACGGATCGCGCTCCCCGGCCAGCGCCGCCGCCGCCGCCGCCGCCCGCGCGCAGCCGTGGGCCTTGCCGGCGAGCACCACGGCGCCGAGGCGCGGCTCGACCGGCAGGCGGGCCAAAGCGCGCCCCAGCGGGGTGATCCCGCGGGCGTCGACCGCGCCGAGCGACACGAGCAGGGCACGCGCGCCGGCCAGCGCCGCCGCGCCCGGCGCCTCAAACCACGGGAAAGCGGCCGGGTCCTCGCCCATGTCCAGCAGCAGCAGCGAGAGGCCGCTGAGGTCCTCGCTGAGGATGGCCGGCGGCGCCGAGGCCGGCCGCAGCCGGTGCTCGGCCTCGGTCCACAGCCGCAGGCAGCGGCCCGGCCCGGTGCGCCCGGCCCGCCCCGCCCGCTGATCGGCGCTGTCGCGGGCGATCTGCGCGGTCTCGAGGCGGGTGAGGCCGGTCGCCGGATCGAGGGCCGGCCGCCGCTCGATCCCGCTGTCGATGACCAAGCCCACGCCCTCGAGCGTGACCGAGGTCTCGGCGATGTTTGTGCTGAGCACGACCTTCGGGCGCCCGGCGGGGGCGAGGGCGGCGTCCTGGGCCTCGCCGCTCAGCCGGCCGTGCAGGGGCAGCACCGCCGGCGCCCCCTCAGGCGGCCGATCCGCGAGGAGCTGCGCCACGCGGTCAATCTCGGCGACCCCCGGCAAAAAAACCAGGGTGTGGCCGGCGGCGCCGCCGGCGTGCTCGGCCCGCACCGCTTGGGCCACCGCCGCGTCGAGGTGCCCGTCCAGGGGCCGATCCAGGTGGCGGATCGCGACGGGGAAGCTGCGGCCCTCGGCCCGCACGAGCGGCGCGGGTCCGGCCGCGTCGCCGAGGAAGCGCTGGACCGGCTCGGGCGCCATCGTCGCCGACATGACGACCAGCAGCAGGTCAGGCCGGAGCTCGCGCCGCAGCGCGGCGAGCAGCGCCAGCCCGACGTCGGTGTGCAGGCTCCGCTCGTGGAACTCGTCGAGGATGACCATCCCCACGCCATCGAGCAGCGGGTCGTCGGCGAGGCGCCGGGTCAGCAGGCCCTCGGTGATGACCTCGATCCGGGTGGCCCGGCTGGTCTTGTCCTCAAATCGCACCCGCCAGCCGATGAGGCCGCCGACCGGCGTCCCGCGCTCGTCGGCCATGCGCTTGGCGGCGAGGCGGGCCGCCACCCGCCGGGGCTGCAGCAGCAGCGTGCGCCCTTCGGCGGGCAGGCCGGCGTCGAGCAGGGTCAGCGGCGCCCGGGTCGTCTTGCCCGAGCCCGGCGGCGCGATGAGCACCGCCGCGCCCCGGTCGCGCAGCGCGGCGATCAGCGCCGGCGCGGCCTCGTCGATGGGCAGGGGCGCCGGCGGGGGCCGGCCGCTCATCCGGCCGTGTCGAGGCGGCGGAACTCCACCCGGCGGTTGATGGCCTTGTTCGCCTTGGTGGAGTTCGGGACGATCGGCTTGGTCTCGCCGTAGCCGACGTACTCGAGCCGGTCGGGGTGGACCCCGCGGTTGATCAGGTACTCGACCACGGTGCGCGCCCGGCGGGCCGACAGCGTCAGGTTCTTGGCGTCGGGGCCGTCGGCGTCGGTGTGGCCCTGCACCTCGATGCGGATGGCCGGGAACTTCACCAAGGTGACCGCGACCTCGTCGAGCACGCGGAAGCTGTCGGGCGTGAGCCGGTCGCTGCCCGTCTCGAAGTTGATGCCCCGGATGACGCCGTTGAAGGTGTCGGGCTCCTTCGGCTTGTCGTCGGGGCAGCCGTCCTCGTCGCTGACGCCGTTGATGACCTCGGGCTCGGTGGGGCAGCGGTCGACATCGTCGCCGACGCCGTCCTTGTCGTTGTCGAGATCGGGGCAGCCGTCGCCGTCGTCGAAGCCGTCGCGGTCCTCGGCCAGGGCCGGGCAGCGGTCGCCATCGTCGGGGATGCCGTCGCCGTCGTTGTCATCGTCGGGGCAGCCGTCGCCGTCGGTGTGGCCGTCCTTGTCCTCGGCCTCGTCGGGGCAGCGGTCGGTCCAGTCGGCGACCCCGTCGCGGTCGTTGTCGGGGTCGGGGCAGCCGTCCTTGTCCTCGAAGTTGTCGCGGTCCTCTTCCTCTTCTTTGCACTGGTCGATCCGGTCGGGGACACCGTCCTGATCGTCGTCGTCGTCGGGGCAGCCGTCGTCGTCGCGAAAGCCGTCCAGGTCCTCTTTGCGGGCCGGACAGGCATCAAAGCGGTCCACGATGCCGTCGCGGTCGTCGTCCCGGTTGAGCTCGACGCCGCGGAAGCACAGGCCGCCGGTGACCTCCCAGTTGCCGAACTCTTGGGGGTACTGGCCGCTGCGGCTCTCGCCGAAGTGGATGAGGCTGCGGACATCGGCGCGGAAGAACCAGGGCCCGCTCAGCCGCACCAACGTGCCGGCGCCGAAGTTCAAGGCGAAGTCGCTGTGCGGGTTCTCGCGCACAAAGCGGCTGTCTTTGGCCGACTGGGGCAGCACCACCCCGCCCGCGCCCGGCTCGACCTGGCGCCACAGCAGACCGCCGCCGCCCAAGAAGAAGGGCTGGAGCCAGTGGTCGGGGGCCATGTCGACCATCAGGCTCAGCCGCGGGCTCAGCGCCGTGTACGGCAGGCTCAGGGCCGGGGCTTGGCCGCCGTGCACGCCGAGCTCGCCCTCGAAGGTCCAGACCGTGCCGAGGGTGAAGCCGACGCGGGGGCTGACGGCCCAGCCGTCGTCGATCTCTTCGTCATCATCGACAAAGAGGTAGCCGCCGGCGACGCTGGCGGTCGCGCCTTGCTCAGGCGCGGCGCCGGCGGTGGCGACGAGGAGGGAGAGGAGGACGGAGGGGGACATGCGCGGCTCGGGCGCCGGCTGAGCGAGGTGGCCGCCGGGGCGGAGCCGCCCCTATCCAGGGCGCCGGGCGCCGATGGTTGCGATCTGGTGACCGCGGGGGCACCAACACAAAGCCCCCCCGCCGGTGAAGGCGGAGGGGCTCGGTGTGCAGGGGGAGGGTCAGCGCGCCGCGGCGCGCGGGCCGTCCCGCCGCCGCGGGATCACTTCTGGGCCGGGAGGGCCGAGATGCGCTCGCGGAGGTTCTTGCCAGGCTTGAAGCTGACGTACTCCTTCGCGGGGATCTCGAGCTTGCCCTTGGAGCTCGGGTTGGTGCCCACGCGGCTGGCGCGGGTCTTCCGGAGCAGGGTGCCGAAGCCGGCGAAGAGGACCTTGGCCTCGTCCTTGCTGTCGGAGGCGAGCTGGCCGGCGATGATGCCGTCCTCGGCGTCGAACAGGTGGTTGAGGACAGCCTGGGCCTGCACGAGCGAGATGTCGGCGCGGGCGGCGAGCTGCGAAGCGATGTCCTTCTTGTTCATGGCGACTCCACGGGGGCCGTCAGTGGCGGCCGGTCACAAGGGGTGGGCCGCGGAAGGCGGCCCAGAGCGAGGGGAGGACTACTTCTGGGCCGGCAGAGCGGCGATGCGCTCGCGCAGGGTCTTGCCGGGCTTGAAGCTGATGTACTCCTTCGGCTCGATGTCCATCTTCTGGCCCGAGGAGGGGTTGGTGCCGCGGCGGCCAGCGCGGGTGTTGCGCTGGAAGGTGCCGAAGCCCGCGAAGAGGACCTTGGCGTCGTCCTGGTTCTCGGAGGCCAGCGTGCCCGTGATGATGCCGGTGTCGGCGTCAAACAGGTGGTTGAGGAGCGCCTGGGCCTGCACCACGGAGATGTTGGCGCGGGCGGCGAGCTGGGAGGCGACGTCCTTCTTGTTCATTGCAGACTCCTCGGGGGATGAATGGGTCGGTTCAGTCGCAGTGGCCAACGGCTGGCGGCTGCGGGCCGTGGCCGGGCCACTGGCGCTGGAACTGAGGACGGGCGGCTGGAGGGCCGTCCGGGGACATGTCGGGAGCTTTGCTCGCGGGTGCGCCGCGGCGAGCGACGCGCGCCCCTGGAGAGGGGCGCCCCACCAGCGCGCGGGGGACGGGCCAGTGGCGCCGTGTCCGCGCGGGAGGAGATGGGTGCAGATGAGCGCGGGGGCGCGGCGCGCGGGGAGACCCCGCCGATGCCGCCGGCCCCGCAACCATCCCCGATGGGGGCACCGCTACGGGCAGGGCGCCGATAACGAGGGCGCCCAGGCTCTACAAGCGGGAAAGTGGCGGTTGTGCCGTGTAAGGCCCCTGCAAGCCGCGCGGGCCCGCGGGGGCGCGGTCAGCGCCGTTCGGCAACCCTTTGATCTGCGTGACCTTCACCGTGGGCCGCGCGGGCGCGTTCCCGCGACGCGAAGATCCGCAGGGCGCGGTCATACGCGATCATGCCCAGGACGCTGAGCAGCCCCCAGCCGGCCAGCTCCCACCAGATCGCGGTGGGGTCATAGGCCTCGCGGAGCAGATCGCGGGCCGCCTCGGGGTCGATCCGCAGGTGAGAGGCCAGCGCGCCCAGCGCCTCCTCCCGGGGGAGCAGCGCCGCGTCGGTCACACCGAGCTGCTCGGTGAGGTAGCGGCGGGCGAGGTTGGCGCGGTCGCCGCCATTTTCGTACCGATCTCCGGCGAGCACCGAGCCGGCGATCCAGCCGATGGCCACCGGGATGTTGGCGTAGCCCATGAACAGGCCCTCTTGGCCCCGGGGCGCGAGGCTCGCGAGGTACTCGAGCTTCTTGGGGCTCGACAGCATCTCGCCCAGCGAGAACAGCGCGAGGCCCGCCACACAGCCCCAGCCGCTGACCGCGGTGCCGGCCAGCGCACCGCCCAGCGTGGCGAGGCACATGCCGAGGATGATGCTCCACAGCGTCGGCAAGCGGGCGCTGGCCTGGGCCACAAAGACCATGCCGGTGATGATCAGCGCCGAATTGACGTTGAGCAGCCACTCGGGGTTGACCTGGCCGCCGGCCGCGGCGAGCGCGGTCAGCGCGCCGCTGGCCGACGAGAGCGGCCCGTAGCTGCCGCCGCCCGCCGCGAGCAGGCCGACGAGACCCACGATCAGCACGCCAATCCGGCCATGAACCCGCGCGCCAGCGGCGGCGGC